>CAKSBK010000046.1 GCA_934438035.1 uncultured Christensenellaceae bacterium | reverse complement strand
AATTACATAGTCGCCCTTGCCTACAATCTCAACAGCCGCTTGTGCAGCCGTTTCCACCGTAACGCCGTGTTCGCTTAAAAGCTTTGCGACATTATCTTCTCCGCCGCACAAACCGATTAGCAAATGCTCTGTGCCGACATAGTTATGACCCAACTCCTTTGCGCACTCTGCCGCAAGGGAAAGCGCCTCTCTTGCTTTATTTGTAAATCTGTCGAAAAAGTTCATAATTACACCTCCCTTAAAAGGTCGTTAATATATTTTGCTCTTTTTATATCTCTGTCAATCGCCCTGTCTGTTTCTTTTGAAATGCACGCCGGCATAATCTCCCAAAACGCACTGTAAAGCTCGTTTACATCGCCGTTAATTATCCCAAGGCTTACCGCAAGGCATACGTCGGATAACATTTTTACAGCTTCCAAAGAAGATAGCTTCCTGCAATATTTAAGCGTACCCAGCGAGCGCATAAGCTTATCTTCAACACCCGTCTTGTCCGCCTCGTATATCATGCTTCTTGCTTTTTGCTCCGCCGCGCATACTTTTTCGCAAACCTTTTTAAAATCGTCCGCAATTTCTTCGCAGGTTAAGCCTAAAGTAATTTCGTTTGAAATTTGATAGAAGCCTCCTATTGCTTCGCTGCCCTCGCCGTAAACTCCTCTTACGACGTAGCCCATTCTGTTAAGAGAACCGACTACTTCGGAGATATTTCCCGTAGCTTCAAGCGCAGGCAGATGAAGCATTGCCGATATTCTCATTGCGGTGCCTACATTTGTCGGGCAAGCCGTAAGATATCCGAATTCGTCGTCGTACGCTATCATCAGCTCTTCCGAAAGCATGTTGTCAACTTCCTTCGCAGCCATAAGCGCGCGTTTTATGTCAAACCCCTCGCAAACTGCCTGTATGCGTATATGATCCTCTTCGTTTATCATTACGGATATTTTATAATCCGGCGTATGAATTAACGCTCCGTATTCATTTTTTGAAAGCTCGGGGCTTATTACGTGACGCTCTACAAGTCTTCTGCGTTCAATCGGGCTCAAAGATGAAATTTTAGTCAGCTGCATATCCGTTTTATCGCAAAGCGCCGCCTCGACCTTTTCCGTTATTTCCGAGAATTGATTTTTATCGGTAATCCTTGCGGGGAAGGGATATCCCCGCAGGTTTCTCGCCATTCTTATTCTGATTGAAGCGCAAAGCATATTATCTGTCATTTTCCTCAATCTCCTTTATCTTATCGCGAAGCTGCGCAGCCTCTTCGAAGTTCTCTTCTTTAACTGCTTTTTTGAGCTCCGTTTTTAAGCTTTTAAGCTCGTCTCTTTCCTTTGAATTTGCCTTTTCTTCTCTTTTTTCCGGTTTATGCGAATCATTTCCGCCCTGAACCTTTTTAACGACTCCTTTTATCCTGTCCCTGAAGTTTTCGTAACAATCCGGACAACCTAACATTCCCGTGTCGCAAAACTCTTTATATGTGGTTTTGCAGGTCGGGCAGGAAAGCTCCTTTATCATTTGCTCCTCCGGCTCAAAGAAGCCGCCGAAGAAATCGTTTAAGCTCGGGAAAGAAAAATCCGTTTTGATATTCTCTTTAGCCGCGCATTCGCTGCAAAGATACTTTTCGTCCTTTACTCCGTTTATTACCGTCATTGTATGAACAGTAGCTATATTTTTACCGCATTTTTGACACATCATGATAAAACACCTCTTTAAAACTAAATTTGAGCAAACATCATTGCTATCATCGAGTTAACTATTTCTTTTCTCACCGCGCTTTTTTCCGGCTCTTTTATTTTAAGCACTTTATCATTTGAAGCGCTTAATATGAGTCTTGCGCCGGTTACGTTTAAAACGCCTATGCTTATAAGGTCCTCCAAAAGCTCTCTTTCCTTTTTTTCGGAAAACTGCTCAGGTTTAAAGTAATCGTAAATCAATTTATTCGCAAGCGTATGCTTGTCAATATCGATTCTGTATACCTTTATGCAACCTCCCCCTCCTCTTCTCGATTCGGTAAGATAACCTCTCTCACGCGTAAAGCGCGTCTGCAATACGTAATTGATTTGAGAAGGCGCACATCCGAAATATGAGGCAAGCTCGTTTCTTTTAAGCTCATAGGCGCCGTCCGCCTCGCTCATCATTTCCTTTATAAAGCTCTCTATACTGTCGCTCATTATGCTCATCTTCTCATCTCCTTACTTTGACTTTCTTTGACCTTCGCTTTTATTATAACCCGTCTTAAAAAAAACTAAACACATTATTTTAAAATTTTTTTAAATTTGACAATTCTTTTTTTGCGGTATATACTTTCTATAATATTTGGGTGAAATGTTTAAAGTATGCAGGCTCCGAAAGCTTTTCCTTTCAGGAGGTATTATTATGGACAGCTTCACCGTAAACGACTTAACTTTACTTTCTCCGCTGTATGGGCTTAAAATTGTTGCGGCGCAGCCTTTTGCCGATAACGAAATCCTAAACGTAAACATAATAGATAACCCCGACATATTCGACTGGCTTAAGGCAGGAGATTTTCTTTTGACCACCGGCTATATTTTTAAAGACGACGAAAAGCTTCAGATTGAATTTATCTGCAGATTATCCCGTCTTCATTGCGCGGGAATAGGAATAAAAGTAAAAAGATTTTTTGATTCCGTTCCCGAAATAATGATTAAAGAAGCCGATAAGCTCGGTTTCCCCATAGTTGAAATACCCTATCGTTATACCCTTTCGGATATTTCAAACCATATTAATAACCAGCTTGCGGGGCACGACGAACGCTTGTTTATACGTACTGCGGATATTGAAAGCATTCTTACCGACTGTCTTATAAACGGCGGGAGCATATTCGACCTTACAAGAAGAATAAGCGAAATACTTAAAAACCCTATTATCGTTACAGACAGGCGGTGGAAGCTCGTTTCCTGGTACGGCTACAGCGAAAATGCAAAGCGCATCTTAACTTCTTCGCTTAGCTTTTCTCAGGGAAAATCCGTTTTTCCCGAGGAATTTATTACCTCAATGCCTAAAAGTATAGATAAAATAAACGGCTCGGTTCCGAGAGTATTAACCCTAAACAAAAAAGATTATAACTGCCGTGTTCAGCCTATTTTGGCAGGAAGCACAAACCACGGTTATATAATAATCCCGGAAATAATATCAGATTTGAAAACTCAGGAGCATATCGGGCTTTCAATAAGCGTGCCTATACTCGCCTTGGAATTTTTAAGGATACAGCAGGAGGAAGAGCTTAGAGTCCGCATAAGGGGAAACTTTTTTGACGACCTTATAGATTCAAACATAACCTCGGAAGACGCAATTATTAACCTTGCAAGAATAAACGGAATTGAGCCCTTTAAGCCCTACGTTTGTATCGTCATAGATGTTAAAGAAGATAAAAACGCTAAAATGAACGATTCCGAGCGCATGGAATTTAAAAAAAGCGAGCTTGCGAGAAATATTTATCAAATAGCCTACGGAATGAACAGAAGCGTAATAAGCGTAAGAAGAAGCTCTCTTATAGTTATACTTCTTCGAGTAAAGGCATCCGAGCTTTCCGGAATAAAAACTTCCGCTCTTTTAGGCGATTTTGTTAAAGAAATATATAAAAGCGCCGTTTCAACCATTCCGGGGAAAAGAATAGCCATAGGAATAAGCGAGCTTTCTAAAGATATTATGCATATGAAAACTGCGTTTAATCAAGCTTTAGACGCCCTTAATTCCCTTGCTCACAGTAAAAACGACGAGCTCTATGCTTTTTACTGTGATAAACGCCTGTATTACTTTTTAAAAAACTCGGTTTCCAAGGAAAAAAGAGATTCTTTTTCTTTAAGCGTGCTTTCTCCGCTTATAAAATACGACGAAGAAAACAAGACGGATCTTATCGCAACGCTGGAATGTTATTTTCGCTGTTCGGAAAACATAAACCGCGCCGCGTCCATGATGTTTATGCACAGAAACTCTTTTTCGTACCGCTTAGCAAAAATCAAAAGCATACTTAACAGCGAGCTTAACGATTACGACGAGCTTTTAGAGCTGAAAATCGCACTTGTTATAAAATGCTTAAAAGACAATTGATTGTTAACGCTGCACAATTTATTTACATATTATTAGTGCATGCTGCACTAACGCATAGCTTTATACGGAGGTATAATATAGCTAAATTAAAGGACGGCAATAAAAAATATTAACTGTCAACGGGGACGGGAGCTTAAAAAAGCAACTGTCTCTTTTTTTAGTAAATAAGCTTTATTTAAAGCTTAAATAAATTTATAAAGGAGAAACCTTATGAAAAATTTGAGAAAAATTGTATCTATGCTTATGATAGCGGCTCTAATCTGTTTATGTCTTATAGGCTGTCAGAAAAGCGCCGAAACGTCCGGTGACTCTTCCGCTTCTTCAAGCGATGAGGTGACAATTGAAGGAATTAAAAAGGAAGGCGTATTGCACGTTGTAACCGAAGTCGCCTTTGAGCCTTTTGAATATTACGACACCGACGGAACTACAGTCATTGGCTATGGCAAGGATATTTTAGACTATATTGTTGCGGATTTGGGTGTTACGCTTGATCAGCAGGATCTTCCCTGGCAGGGTTGTCTGCCCGCGCTTGAAGCCAACAAATGCGACCTTTTGGCAACAAGCGTAACCTGCACTAAAGAAAGAAGCGAAAAATACAGCCTTACGCTGCCTATTGCAGACAGCACCGTAGTATTAATTAAAAGAGCTGACGACGACTCCATAAAGACAATTGACGATATGGAAGGTAAGATTGTTGGCTGCCAGAACGGAAGCGGTCAGTGCGAAGCTTTGGAAAAATACAACGAAAAGGTTAAGGCTGCCGGAAAAACGGGCTATGGAGAAGAAAAGCTTTACACAAGCTTCCCCGAGGCATATCTTGAGCTTAAAAACGGAGTTATAGACCTCGTTGCACAGAGCGTTTCAAACGCAAACGTACTCGTTAAAAACAACCCCGGCGTTTATGAAATAGTAGGCGAAATAGGCGACAAGACATATTTCACCTGGGCTTTAAGAAAGGACGAAACCGAGCTTACTGATTTTATCAACGACGAGATTAGAAAGATGAAGGAAAACGGTAAACTCGCAGAGCTTCAGGAGAAGTGGTTTGGCGTTGCTACAGATCTTCCCGAAGAAGGATACGTTCCCGAATCTTAAATTTATGAGGCTTTTGCCATAAAAGCCAAACGTCCCGTCCTTTTAACAACAAAGAACGGGACTTCTCCGTTAAAGTAGGTGATCTTTATGAATGAAACTTTCTCGCTTGTTATGAGTTATATGCCGCTTATTTTACAGGGGCTTCTGACTACGATTTTAGTCTCCTGCGAGGCTGCGGTAATAGGCGAACTTGTAGGTCTTGCTCTTGCACTTTTAAGAAGAGGAAAAAGCAAGATTATAAAAGGGATAATAAGCGTCTATATAAGCTTTGTAAGAGGCACTCCCCTGCTTGTGCAGATTTTCGTAATTTACTACGCGCTCGCAATGATAGGCATTGACATTCCCGCCTCCCAGGCAGGCGTAATAGCCTTAAGCTTAAACTCCGGAGGATTTGTTGCCGAAATATTAAGAGGCGGCTTTTCCGCAATACCGAAAGGTCAATATGAATCCGGCGCAGCTCTTGCAATGACAAAAGGTCAGGTTACAAAAAGAATAATTCTGCCGCAGGTTGTCAAAATAGTGCTGCCGCAGTTTATAACAGAATTTATAAACGTAATTAAAGTTTCCCCTCTTCTTTCCGTAATAACGGTAGTTGAAATGACAAGAGTAGCTCAGAGATTAGTTCAGCAGACAAATGTTTGCGTACCGTTCTATCTTCTTATAGGCGTGTTGTATTTCGTTTTATGCGCCGCGCTGGAAGGAATAGTAAACCTCGTTTCAAAAAAGCTTGACAAGTCTTTTAACAAGTTAAAGGAGGCATGATTTATGGATTTTAACGCAGTAACAATGGCTTTAAGCTATATTCTTAAGGGCATGAAATATACGCTCATAATCTCCGTATCGTCTATAATCATAGCCTCTATACTCGGAATATTGATTTGGCAGCTTCTTGTTTCAAAGTCTAAGTTTTTAAGAGCGCTCGCTCTTATATATTCAAAGCTCTTTCGCTGCGTACCGTTTATGATTCAGGCTTATATTGTTTATTACAGCCTCCCTACGTTAGGAATAAAGCTCTCTGCGGAGATTGTTGGAATAATATGTCTTTCTCTTTACAACGCCGCATATGTCGGAATGATACTCGAAAGCGGAATGCGCTCAATTCCCAAAGGGCAATTTGAAGCTGCAAAAGCGCTTAATATTTCAAAGCTCAAAACAGTCATAAGGATAATTCTTCCTCAAATGATTTCAATAGTTATGCCGCCGCTTTCAGGTCAGTTCATCACCGCAGTTAAAGATTCTTCGGTTCTTTCGGTAATAACGGTATGTGAAATGACTATGATGGCAAATCAGGTTATAAACTATACTTTCAGTCCGTTTGAAGTTTACATCGTCCTTGCTCTTGCTTACTGGCTCATAAATATTATAATCGAAAGGATTTCGAAATTTATGGAAAAAAGGGCGTCAAAGAAAAACGTAAAGGCAGGTTAATACAATGAAAAGTGAAAATGTAGTAATTTTGGTTGACAGCCTAAAGAAATTTTACGGTAAAAACGAAGTTTTAAAAGACATAAACGTTGAAATTAAAGAGGGTGAAGTCGTCTGCATATTGGGACCCTCAGGCTCCGGTAAAAGCACATTTTTAAGATGCTTAAACTATCTTGAAGCACCTACTGACGGCGCAATAACAATTGCAGGAAAAACAATTTACGGCACCAGGCACAGCAGAATGAACCCGAAATATAACGAACATACAGCTCATGAAATAAGAAAAAGCGTAGGAATGGTTTTTCAGCAATTTAATCTTTGGCCGCATAAAACCGTTTTGGAAAACGTAACCGAAGCGCCGATACACGTTAAAAAGGAAAACAAAGCAGCGGCAGAGAAAGAAGCCGAGGAGCTTTTGAGAAAAGTAGGAATGCTGGAAAAAAAGGACGCTTACCCCTCTTCATTATCCGGCGGACAGCAGCAAAGAGTCGCAATAGCAAGAGCTCTTGCCATGAGGCCGGAAATTATGCTCTTCGACGAGCCCACAAGCGCTCTTGACCCCGAGCTTGTAGACGAGGTTTTAAACGTTATGAAGTCTCTTGCAAAAGAGGGTATGACAATGGTAGTTGTTACTCACGAAATGGGATTTGCAAGAGAAGTTGGAGATAGAATT
>CAKSBK010000045.1 GCA_934438035.1 uncultured Christensenellaceae bacterium | reverse complement strand
GCTTACAAGGGTGTTTAACACCATGACTGAGCGAATAGAAAACACAGACAGGCAGAGGACGGAATTTATTTCAAACGCATCTCACGAGCTTAAAACGCCTATGACTTCCATGAAAATACTTGCGGAGACGCTGCTTTCCGAGGAAAACGTTCCGCCGGAAATTTACAGGGATTTTTTAAGCGATATAAATGCGGAGATGGACAGATTAAGCGCTCTTGTTAAAGACCTGTTGCTTATAACGAAGCTGGAAAACGGCAACGCAACGCTGATTTTCGAACATGCGGATGTTGCGGAGATGTGCAGGCGCACGGTGAGAATGCTTAAGCCGCTTGCGGAAAAAAAGAATATTTCGCTGACCTGCGAGACGAATGAAAAAATAGAGGCGTATTGCTCTGCAAGCACGATTTATGAGGCGATATCAAATCTTACGGAAAACGCTATAAAATATACTCAAGATGGCGGAAGCGTTAAAATAACGGCGGGATATTATAAAAATAAATATGTAAAAATCTCCGTTGAGGATACCGGAGAAGGAATTTCCAAGGAAAATCAAAAACACCTTTTTGAAAGGTTTTACAGAGTTGACAAGGCGAGAAGCAGGGCGACCGGCGGAACGGGGCTCGGTCTTCACATAGTTTATCAAATAGCCAAGGCTCACGGAGGTACGATAAACGTAGAAAGCGAACCGGGGGTCGGCTCGGTGTTCACTCTTAAAATATTAAAGAGCAGGGAGGGAATGTGATGAAAAAAACATTTTGTATTGTGCTTTTGGCAATGTTTGCGCTGACGTTTCTTTTCGGCTGCGCGGGCGAGAAAAACGATGTTGTGCAAATAAATCCTTATCCGGATTCACAGGATACCGATATAAAAGAGATGACGCTTTACTACGGAGATCCGACGGGGAAATATCTCATAGGAGAAACTATAGAAAAACAGGTTCCGTCAAATATAACCGTTGAGGAATATGCGCTGCAAAAGCTTATAAGCGGGCCGGAAAAGTCAAGGGCGGATAAAAAATCGCTTATAAACCCTTCGACAAGCGTAATATCGGTAGATAAAAGCAGCGGAATTATGACGGTTACTTTTTCTGTGGAATTCAACAAATGGGGATTTTTGGGAGTAAAATCCGATTCGGAGCTTTTAAGACTTAAAGCGGCGGCGGTTTATTCGGTGGTAAATACAATGATCGAGCTTACGGGCTGTTCAAGAGTGCAAATACTTGTGGAAAACGACGGTGCCGGCAGCGGGCGGCGTCTGTTTTCCGAAGAAATGGGCCTGTCGGTTGATTCGGCGGATATTTTAGGACCGCTTGAATGGAACGGAGACTATGTGCTTACTCCTAAAAATCTGATGAAATATATGCTTTCTTCTATACTTAAAAAGGATTACGAAACGGTGTATACTATGATTGCATATGAGGATATAAACGGTGAAAAGCCCGGCAAGAGCGCTTTTATAGAAAGTATGGACAACGGAATTTCTTTGGAAAATTATGAGATAGGCGATTACACCGTTTCAAGCTCGGGAAAAAACGCATGCGTGTTTATAAATTACGCCATGAAGAACGCTGCGGGGGAAAGAAGGGCGAGGGGAGTTATTCCCGTTGCGCTCGTAAATGAAGACGGCGCATGGAAGGTGGAGTATTCGAAATTCAAAGAAGTGTTTGTGGAACAGGTTTCGGTCTGAGGTGCGGTGTGAAAAGAGTAATAAAGCTTACGGCGCTTATAACGGCGGTTATGACGCTTGCCTGCGGTTGTATGGCGTTATATGAAAACAATGACATCGGCGATATCCCTCCTATAAATGTAGAACAGGAGGTATATGCCGAAAAAAACAGAATTATTGATCCTACGCTTTATTTTTATAACCCGGATACGGGAGAACTCGCTACGGAGGTTCATAACGTTTCCGTATCTCTTCGCGGAAACGTGATTGAAGGCGTAATAGAAGAAGTGCTGAAGGGTTCTCGGGCTACAAAGCTCGTAAACGGCGCCTCGGCAATACTTTCCGACGCAGAGGTTTTAGACGGACTTGTTAACGTGTATTTAAGGTGCAATTCCACGGTTACGGATAAGGAAAAATATATTCTTGCGTGTCAAATTGCGGATACGGTAATAGATTATCTGGGCGTGGAATTTGTATGCGTGTTTTATAACGGAAAATTTTTAAGCATAGACGGATATCCCGTAGGGGCGCTTAAAAAATCGGACGGCAGAACGGACAAAAACTACGGAGATATACTGTTAAGCTACGAAAGAGCGCAGATGGGTTACGACAAAGAGCTTAATATTGCGCTGTATTTTATAGACAATACCGCAAGACATTTTATTCCGGAGGTTAGAACGCTTACCGTAAGAGGGGGCTTTTCAAGCAAGGAGGAGCTTTATGACAAGCTTATGCATAAGGCGCTTACCGAGATTTCAAAAGGGCCGCAGACAAAGTATTATTTGCTTTCGTATATCAATTCGTCATATCTTGAAGAAGACAGCTACAGCGTTAAATACTCCGACGGAGAGATTAATCTTAAGATAGATGAAAACAACGGCATTTTCTATTACAGAAGCATTGCCGAGCGAGCGGCGTGTTTTTATACTCTTCAGCAGCTTGTGCCTTACCTCGGCAATTTGAAGGTGACTCAGGTTGTGTCCACTCAGGTGTTTAAGACAAACAGGCTAAAAGCCGCAAAAAGTGCGGGAAAGATGATTTCTTTATATTTGCCGGAGAAAAGCTTAAACAAGCTTTACAGAAAGAAAACTATAACTTCTCAGGCGGACACCGGCAAGCCCGACGCAATTTTAAGAGAGCTCTGTCTTTCTTTAAACCAGACAAAGCTGTTTGAAAATAGAATTGCATTTAAATTTACGTATATCAACGACGTAGTTTTGTCGGGAGATACTATTGTTTTGGATTTTACCGATAATTTCGAAAAGGATATGGGCTCGCTTGACGACGACGTCAAAAAGCTTGTGCTTTATTCGTTTATAAACACGCTTACGGACGCGTTTTTAATTGACCAGGTGCTTATAAGAGTAAACGGAGAGGTTCCGACAAGTTTAGGAGAAAATATTGACCTTACATATCCTATTTTTGCAAATTACGGAGCCGTGAGCACTGCGGGTTGAAAAACGGGGAGCTAAGTTATATAATAATAAAAATACGCTCTGCGGAGGAATGAAATGCTTAACGGATTAAGCGAATATATATCATATATACAAAACGGGCAATGGGCGGCGCTTCTTCTTAACGTGTTGTACGTAACTTTAGCCATGTGCATAGCGGTGTCTTTTCATGAATGGGCGCATGCGTTCGTCGCTTATAAATTAGGCGACCCCACGGCAAAAAATATGGGAAGAATGACGCTTGACCCTACAAAACACCTTGATTTATGGGGAGTTATATGTTTTATTGTTTTCAGAATAGGCTGGGCAAAGCCGGTCATAGTCAATTCGAGAAACCTTAAGCATTTCAGAAGAGACGATGTTTTAATATCGCTTGCGGGGCCGGTGACGAACCTGCTGCTGGCGTTTGTGTTTTACGGAGTGCTGTTCTTTTTGACTCATTCAGGGGTGGATAACGAATATGTTTTGGGAGTGCTTTCAAATATATTTATTTTAAATATATCGTTTGCGATTTTTAACGTACTTCCAATACCGCCGCTTGACGGGTTTCACGTTATTACCAGCCTATTTGTAAAGAAAAATTATAAGGTTGTGGACATATTAAACCGTTACGGCTTTTTAATACTTGTAGTATTATGCATGACGGGAGTTTTATCAACTGTGCTTTACGCCGTTTACGGCGCGGTAAGCTCGCTGTTTTACAGCTTCTTTTCACTGTTCGTATGAGCGAGAAATATAAAATAAAGCTTTCGGCGTTTGAGGGACCGCTTGATCTTCTTTTACACCTGATTTCCAAGGCGAAAATAGATATTAAAGACATATTCGTCTCGGAGATAACGGAGCAGTATCTAGAGTATATAAGAGCTATGGGGACGCCCGATATGGATTCCGCAAGCGAGTTTTTGCAGATGGCGGCGACGCTGATATACATAAAATCCCGCGCCATGCTTCCGAGGGCGAAGCAAGAGGATATAGACGAAGACGGGCTTACCCCGGAAGAACGCCTTATAAAAAAGCTTACGGAATATAAAAGATATAAGGAGGTATGCGTTAAGCTGCGAGAGCTGGAAAAAAGCGCCTCTCTTTGTTACTATAAGCTTCCGGAGGAGCTTAACTCAGAAGAGCTGCCTCCCGTATACGTAAATGCGGATAAAGACCTTTTATATAAAGCGTTTTTACAGGCGATGAAAAAAGTTGAAAGTGAAAACAGACCGGAAAAAGAGGTAAAAATAACAAAAGACAGCTATAGCGTAAAGCAGCAGATGAAGGTGATTATCGCAAGGCTTTCCATAGCGAGCAGGCTTATGTTTTCCGAGCTTCTTTCAAAAACGCCGGGGAGGGAGGAAATCGCCGTTACGTTTTTATCGCTTCTGGAGCTCATAAACAAAAATGCGGTAAGCGTAAAGCAGGACGGAGCGTTTTCGGGAATATATATTACGCTTAAGGAAAAAAGCTGATGGAAAAAATAATAGGTAAAATCGAGAATATACTTTTTGCCGCAGGCGAGGGAATGGAAATATCCGTCCTTGCGCAATATTTGGGGCTTACGGAAGAGGAGCTTACGGAGCTTATAGAAAAGGAGAATGAAAAAAGGCTTTACGAATATTCTTTAATAATAAAAAGGACGGAAAACAAGCTGCGGCTTTGTACCCGCCCGGAATTTGCGGAGGATATTTACGAGCTCTTAGGCAAAAAATCGGAAGAAGAGCTTACTCAGGCGATGCTTGAGACCTTGTCAATAGTGGCGTATAAGCAGCCCGTAACTAGGCAGGAGATAGAGGAAATAAGAGGGGTTAACTCAAGCTATATAATGAACAGCCTTCTTGAAAGAGGATTTATTAAAGAGGCGGGAAGAAAGCAGGTTTTAGGCCGCCCGATATTATATGCGACGGACGAGGCGTTTTTGCGGCATTTCGGCATTTCCGAGCTTTGCGAGCTTCCGGAGCTTCCGAAGTCCGAGAAAGAAAAAATAGACGTATAACGTATTATAAAAGGAAAAAATACACAGCCTACACTCTATACGGAGGTAGGCTTTTTGTTTTGGGCTCTTTTAATTGCAGCGATACTGTTTTTGAATATTGAGTTGCGAATAAATTCGATAACGCGAAAAAGGTCGTTTTATGTGCTTAAGCTGTGCATTGCGGGCATAAAAGTATATAGGGCGGCGTTTTTTATAAAAAAAGAGAAAAAGGACGGCGTGCTTTATGCGGCTTACCGTGTTAAAAAACGGGGCTATGAAAAGATTGCGGATATATCAGCATTTTTAAGAAAAAACGACGACGTGCCGCCGTTAATGGGGCTGTTAAACTTTTTTTGCGTAAAAAAAGCGAATATAAATATAATTATAGGCTTAAAGGACGCGGCGCACGCCGCATTATTATGCGGCGCGATAAATGTGACCGCAGGGGCGGCAAAAAGCGCATTGGGATTAAAAAACGTATGCGTAACGGCGGCATGCGATTTTAAAAAAGCGGGATTTATGCTATATGCGGAATTCATAATAAAAAACTGCATTGCGCAGATTATTACGGGGTTTATTAAATTGAAAGGCGGTAATAAAAATGCACCCGATAGAAAATATATTAAAGACGACAATGGAAGAGCTTAAGCGCATGACGGACGTAAATACCGTTGTGGGCGAGCCGTTTATCGCTCCCGACGGGCAGACGATAATTCCAATTTCCAAGGTGAGCTTCGGTTTTGTTTCCGGGGGAGGCGAATACGGGAAAAACGCTTCCGAGGAGCTGCCCTTTGCGGGCGGAAGCGCTTCCGGGGTAAGCATAAGCCCGGTTGCATTCATGGTAGGAAAAAACGAGGATATGCGGCTTATACCCGTAAACGACAGAAACGCCCTTGATAAAGTTATGGAGAATGCTCCTAAGCTTATTGACGAAATTAAAAATGCGGTTTACGCTTCCCGAGGCGCAAACGGCTCGGGGGACGCGATTGAAGAGAATTAGCTTATATGTCACCGTGTTTTTTATGTTTGCGTATTCGCTTTTTTCGGGAAGCTCGGCGCATGCGCAGAATATATCCGCTTCGGCAAGGTCGTATATGCTTATGGAGGCGCAGACGGGAAGAGTGCTTCTGGAGGGAAACTCCGATGAAAAGCTCCCCATGGCAAGCACTACCAAAATAATGACCTGCCTTTTAGCCTGCGAAAAAGGAAATATGAAAGATGTCGTTACGGCAGGGAAAAACTGCGTGGGAATAGAAGGTACGTCGATATATCTTAAAGAAGGAGAGACGATTACTTTAGAAGAGCTTTGCTACGGGCTTATGCTCGCCTCCGGAAACGACGCTGCGGTAGCGATTGCCGAGCATTTGGCGGGAAGCTCGGAAAGGTTTTGTGAAATGATGACCGAACGTGCAAAGCAGCTGGGGGCGAACGACACGAATTTCGTAACCCCTAACGGCTTGCCGGCGCAGGGACATTACACTACCGCGCGCGATCTTGCGAAAATAGCTTCCGCAGCAATGCAAAACGAGCTTTTCAGAGGCTTTGTATCTAAAAAAAGCATTACGCTTGAGGCGGATGAAGACAGCCCCGCAAGATATTTAAAAAGCAAAAACAAGATACTTTTGAATTACGAGGGGGGAAACGGAGTTAAAACGGGATATACGAAGCAGGCGGGAAAGTGCTTGGTTGCAGGCGCAAAGCGGGGAGAAATGCAGCTTATAGCCGTTGTTTTAAACGATTACGCTATGTGGGACGACTGCGAAAGGCTGCTTGACTACGGCTTTGAAAATTACAGCCTTAAAAAGGCGGATGAGAAAAAGACGCTTAAGGGCGCAGTTGAAATTTCGGACGGTATTATTGAAAAAACCGACGGTTATATTGAAGAGGATATATACTTGCCTTTAAAGGAAGATGATAGTAAAATAGAGATTAAGTATGAGATATATAAAGGGATAACTGCGCCTTTGCGGAAGGGAACGCAGGTCGGAGAGGCAAAATACTCTTTAGATGGAATCATTATGAAGACGGTGCCTATATATCTTAAAGAAGACGTTAGAAAAGACACGCTCTCATACAGGCTTTCAAGGCTGATAAGAGAAATGATAGGTCTTAAGGAAAGGAAAAACGAAAGGTGCGCATAGCTAAATACATGGCGTCCTGCGGAGTCGCTTCGAGAAGAAAGAGCGAGGAACTCATTTTTGAGGGCAGGGTAACGG
>CAKSBK010000044.1 GCA_934438035.1 uncultured Christensenellaceae bacterium | reverse complement strand
CTTAAGGGGGAGATTAAGCTCTCCTGCGGCAATCTTGTTTGCGATTTCGCTTATTGCTATTATGCGCTTTGTTATTCTCGATGTGTATAGTATTATTGTGGTAACAAGAACAAGGCAGCTTGCCGCAAAGGATAGGATAACACCGAAAGTATATATGTTTTTATATTTGTCGTCATATATTTGAATTTCGTAATCGCCGTCTGCAAAATGTACTTTTTTTGTTGCTTCTGAATTTGAAATACCTATTGACGAAGCGCCTTCCTGCGGCTCATAAAACTCGATTCCGTTAGGGGTGAAGTATAAAATAATGGAGTTTCCGTCGTAAACGCTTATGTAAACATTTTTTTTCATTTGAGTCCAATTTAGAATCTTATCCGTATCGGCTATGCTCAAATTGTTTTCGCTTACAAATTTTGCAAACTCATCTACGGCTTTTTCATTTCTTTTTTCAATAGCGCTTTCGCTCATTATTTTATTATCGATAAAGTAGCTTATTGCTCTGCTTGTTATAAAATATGTAATGAAAGCCAATAAAACCGCCGCTAAAATGACGAGCGCCATTTTGGCGTTTAAAGAGAATTTGCGTTTTTTAGTCAATTAAGTAACCCTTTCCCCAAACGGTTTTAATTATAGGCGTTTTTGAAACGGATTCGGTCTTTTTTCTTAATTTCAATATGTGAACCATTACCGTGTTTGCGTCCGTAGAGAGATATTTTTCATTCCAAACGCTTTCGTATATTTCGGGAACGGAAACGACGTTTCCCCTGTTGGCGAAAAGAAATTTTATTATTCCGTATTCCGTATCGGTAAGAAAAACGGATTGACCGTGTATAACGACTTCTTTTGAAGCGTCGTTTAGCGCGATATCTTCGGACATTTCTTCTTTTTTGCCTTTATATATTCTGTATCTGCGCACAAGGGAATTTACTTTTAAAAGAAACTCGGATTGAGAAAAGGGCTTTGAGAGAAAATCGTCTCCGCCGCTTTTGTATGCGTCTGCCATTGCGCTTTCCTTTGTAAGCGCAGTCAGAAATAAAATGGGAGCGGTGCAAAAGTTTCTGATTTTTGCCGAGGCCTGAGTTCCTGTCATTTCAGGCATCATTATATCCATGATTATAAGGTCAAAATCCGGTTTGTTTTCAAGAACGGCTAAAGCGGTTTTGCCGTCCTGCGCTTCGTCTACGGTGTAGCCGTTTGCGGTTAGAAGTTTATTTATAAGACGCCTTATATCAGGCTCGTCGTCAACTGTTAGAATATGCGGTTTTTTTTCCATTAACATACCTCCGTAAGCTCATTTTACCATAACATAATGCTTAAGTATGTAAAATTAATGAAAATAAAAAAAGGAGAGACTGTTTAAAGTCTCTCCCGCTTGCAATATGCTTAAGAGTTTTTACTCTTCTTCTGTTGTTTTGCTTATTGCGTCTGTTTCATAGATGAATTTAACGCTGCCCTCGGTATCGTCCGCCTTACCTGCGTAAGTGGTGTATGACTTTGAGGCTTCAACGGTTGCCTTTAATCTTGCGGCTATTTCGGAGATGTCTCCGTCAACGGCGTTTACAAGCTTTGAAATTCCTTCGTCATTGAATTGCTTTAAGCCGTCGCTTAATGTAAGAGAACCGTCTGCAAGCTTTTTAACTCCGCTTGAGAGAGCAACGGTTCCGTCTGCAAGCTTCTGCATATTTTCATATAGGCTTTGTGCGCCTGCGGAAAGGGCGGTTGTCTTAGTGCTTAAAAGAGCGACTCCTGCGCTTGCCTCGTCTACGCCCGCAGTATAGGAAATAAGCCCGGTATAGAACTTATTGTATTCGTCAAGAGAAGCCTTTAAGCCCGTTAAGCTTGTTGCGCCCTCTTTGGCGCTTGTAACCGCCGCTTCAATCTGGTCTTTAATTGTTTGAGAAGCCATTACCGCTTCAACCGTTGAAGCGTCAACCGCTGAGGAATCCACATATGAAGCCGCAACTGCGTTGATTGCGTTCTTTTCCGTTTCCCCGAGAGCGTTATACTGCTCTAAGGTCATGCCCTGCGCCGCTAAAACCTTTTGCAGAGCGCCGTTGAAATACTGCTGATATACAAGCTGTTTAGCCTCCGCAACGGACGGATCGTTCGCCGCAACCTTTTCGGTCACGGATTTTTTAGCCGCGGCGGTTGCCTGTTGTCTTACCTTAGCTTCGTCAAGATTAGATATTGCGCCGGAAAGCACGGCGGAGTAATTGTCCTTTGTAAGAGCGGGAAGATTAAGCCCGCTTGCGGAAAGCTCTTTATTTGCCGTTGCGAGAAGAGTGTCGAAAACCTTTTCCGCGCCGGCGTTGAGCTCGCCGCTTTTAGAGGACATATACTGCATAGAGGAGTTGAGCGCTCCGATTTTGGAGGCGAGCAATGCGTTCCCGTCGGAAACGGTTTTTGCGCCGTCCTTAAGCTTTGCTACAGAGCTTGTAAGGTCGTTGGTTTTTGAAAGCAGAGTCTGAAGACCGCCGTAGAGTTCGTCGGAGCCGTCCATAAGCTGCTGCATTGCGCTCTTAAGCTTATCAAGAGAGCCTGTTAAATCGTCTAAGCTGTCTGCGTCCTTTAGGTCGATTTCGTTAAATATTTCGTTTGTGGCTACCGTTACGGTCGTCTCCATTTCAAAATCGGTAACGTCTGCGGTTATTTCAACGTAATCCGGAATTTCAAATTTATCGCTCTTTATGTTTAGGTCTTCTTTAAGACCGGGAAGAGCCATTCCCGCAACTATCGTACGGTCGGCGTCGTTTATTATTTTTCCGTTTGTAACGGAAACGTTTTTAAAGGTGTCGGAGGGAAGAATCATTCCCGTAAGAGTCATAAAGGGGACGTAAAGCTCGGTTGTGCTGCCGTTAACGTTAGCTTTTGTTTTAACGTTGCAGGAATAATCAAAACGCATTGTGAGCTTGCCGCTTTTTCCCGCAAGCTCATCGGGAGAAACGCTTTTTCCGTCAAGCTTATAGCTTACGTTTACGCTTACGGGGAGCTCTTTATCGCTTGTTCCGGAGTAATATATATCTTCGCCTCCGGATTGCCAAACTCTCATGTTGTTTTCGTCTATGGTATAGGTTGCGTCTCCTTTTGTTACCTCGACGTCCGAAAGATCGGTTTTATCGGTAACGGCAGCATCTCCGTTTTCGTTTTTAATCCAGTCGCTTACTATTATCTTTTTGGGAGTGCCGTCTGCGCCGGCAAGGACGTAAACCGTTTCGTCTTTTGAAGCGGCTAAAGTGCCTGCGGACATAGCGGCGTCCGTCATTTCCTGTTCCGTCATGTTAAGGCGGTCTTCGCCCGTCGTCTTTCCTGCGGCATAGCTTACCGCGCCGATGCCGCCTGCGAGCATTACCGCCGCAAGGGATACGGATACTATTTTAATCGTCTTTTTATTTAACGCTTTCATCTGTAGCAGCCTCCTTTTTATTTCTATCATTAATTTTTTTAAACCCCAAGGTTGTCTTTATAATAAGCTTATCCGCAAGCAGCAGCATTGCCGGAAGGATGAATATTACGGATAACATGCTTATTACCGCACCTCTTGCCATTAACATGCAAAGCGAGCTTATTATATCTATATCGGAATAAATAGCAACGCCTATAGTCGCCGCAAAGAGCCCCATTGCGCTTACTATAATCGAGGGAATGGATGTAAAGAGAGCCGTCGTTACGGCAGCTTTTTTATCTTTACCGCCTATGCGCTCTTTTTTATATCTCGTAGTCATAAGTATAGCGTAGTCAACCGTGGCGCCTAATTGTATAGTGCTTATGCATATAGGAGCGATAAACGGAAGCGATTGACCCAAATAATGCGGAAGACCGAGGTTTATGAATATCGAGAACTCGATAAGCGCAACCAGAAGCACGGGCAGAGATATACTCTTTTCAACAAGCAGTATAATAACGAATATCGCAATAATTGAAATCGTATTAACTACGCCGAAATCTATATTGGTCGTCGTTATAAGGTCCTTTGTGCAGGGAGCCTCGCCTATAAGCATTCCGCCCTCGTCGTATTTTTTAAGTATGGCGTTAAGCTCGTCAAGCTGAGAAGAGACGTCGTCCGTTGCGACCTTATATTCGGAGTTTATAAGCATAAGCTCCCATTTATCGCTCTCAAGAATGCTCTTTATCGAATCGGGAATAATCTCTTCGGGAACTCTTGAGCCTACTACGGATTCCAAAGAAAGCACGTATTTAACTCCGTCGACCTTCTCCATTTCTTTAACCATGCTGTGCTTGTCTTTTGAGGAAGTATCAGTATCAACAAGCACCATGTGGGTGGACATTATGTCAAAGTCGTCTCTTAACTTTGAGTTTGCTATGACGTAATCCATATCCTCAGGCAGGCATTCTCCGAGGTCATAATAAACCTCGTCGTTGGTTTTTTGATAGCCTATAAATGCGGGAACGAGAAGTATTACGAAGGCTATGAGAAAAGCGGGAAAGCGTTTTACAATAAACTCGGAAAGCTTCTGCGTTTTCGGTATAAGCGATTTATGCATCGTTTTTGATAAAGGCTTATCGAGAATGAGTATCAAGGCGGGGAGCGTTGTTACGCAGCCGATTACGCCTAAAAATACGCCCTTAGCCATTACTATTCCGAGATCTGCGCCTAATGTAAAGCTCATAAAGCAAAGAGCGATAAATCCGGCGATAGTCGTAACGGAGCTTCCGAGGACAGAGGTGAACGTTTCTTTAATTGCCGTTGCCATTGCCTCGTATTTATCGGAAATTTTAAGGCGCTCTTCGTTATAGCTGTTCCAAAGGAAGATTGAATAGTCCATAGTAACGGCTAATTGAAGCACTGCGGAAAGAGCTTTTGTTATGTATGATATTTCCCCGAGGAAGTAATTTGTTCCGAGGTTTAAAAGAATGGACATTCCTATGCTCGTAAGGAATACGAGAGGTATAATCCAGTTATCCATAAACAGCATCATTGCCAAAAGCGCCAAAACAACGGCTATTGCGACGTATATGGGCTCCTCTTTTTCACAAAGCGCCTTTAAGTCCGTAACGAGGGCGGACATTCCCGCAACAAAGCACTTTTCGCCCGCAATGCCTCGGATATCGCTTATCGCCTGCATCGTGTCGTCGGAAGAGGTGGAACTGTCAAAGAATATTGCAATCATCGTTGCGTTTCCGTTTACAAAGGCGTCGTAATACTTTTCCGGGATAAGCTCTTTGGGAAAGCTTAAATCAAAAAAGCTGTCGTACCATATTGCGGAATCGACGTGATCAACCTCGCAAATCTTCTGCCTTAATTCGCTTACGTCTTTATCCTCCATGTTTTCAACGATCATGAAAGAAAAGGCGCCCTTATGGAATTCCTCCATGAGCTCGTCCTGGCCTTTTACCGTTTCCAGGTCTTTTGGTAGATATGTGAGCATATCGTAGTTTATTCTCGTGTTTAACATGCCTAAAACAGAGGGCAAGAGCAATATGAACGCTATTACGAGAATAAGGACGCGGTATTTAACAACCGCTCTTGATAATTTCATTTTTTGCCTCCTTTTAAATTTAAATATGTAAAGCTCTTAAAGAACTATATTGTCTTTAGGCTCTCTTTTGATTTTTACCGCGCATATTGATACGCAGAGGTTTAAAACGCCCTCTAAAAGCAGGCTTATGCCTACGAGTATCATAAGAGCGTTCGCTCCGCCGAAGGGGTTTAATATCATTATTACGGAAAAAACTCCCGCAATTACCGCAAGAGCCGCTATAAGCCACCAATATTCAAGACCGAAGCGCTTTGCGTCTAATGCCATTTGTATTTTAAACATGCCGTCCATAAGAATGAATATTCCGAAGATTACGCCTATAAAGGAAATCATAAAGTCCGGACGAATAATCATTATAAGCCCGAGCACTGCGGAAATTATTCCGCTTGCCAGATCAAACTGAAAGGCGAGGCGATATATATCGTTTGAAAAATAACCTATTATTCTGACTATGCCGTAGGCAATCATTGCGCCGCCCAAAAAATAGCAAAGAAGCTTTGCAAATACGGAAGGGAATATGATTACCAAAATTCCGAGAACGGAAAACAGCGCCGATAATATTATGTAGCCGACTTTTGCGGCTTTAATGGTTTTTGGATGTTCCATAGTTTTACGCTCCTTTTTTCTATGGGTATTATATAAAAAAAGCCCGCTTATAAAAACGGACAAAAAAAGGCGTGCTGCCGTGTTTTTTGGCAGCACGCACGAAATATCGTATTTTTGGGCATTTTAAATTCAATGTCTATTTGGATTTCCCCGCGCTTTTTAAAATTGCGTTTTCAAGCGTATCGCTGAAAAGATAGCAAAAGCGCCTTGTTTCGTCCATTATATCGTATTCCATGCCCTTATTCATCCAGTCAAGTATAAACCCGACGAGCTCAAAAGAGCAAACTCTTAAAATAATGCGCGTATCCTGTTCGTTTGGAGCGATTGTTAATTTGCTGCTGATGCCGTTAAAGTATTCTTTAACAGAGTAATACGCTATATGGTTTAAATACCTTTCATATTCTTCTCTGCTTGTGGAGTTGTAAAGGTGCAAAACCGCAGTCTTATTTTTAAGCGCAAACGAAAGCGCCGTGGAAATACATTCTTCTATTGAATCTACGCTCGCATGTTCTTCAATAATACGGTCCGCCTCGCTTTTTAAAAGCTCTTCAATAAGAGAAGGCAGGTCGGAAAAATGGTAATAAAACGAGTTTCGATTTATTCCGCAGTCAAGAACTATGTCCTTTACGGTTATTTTATTAAGAGGTTTTTGCTCCAAAAGCTTTACGAAAGAAGCTATTATCGCTTTTTTGGTAAAATCGGGCATGAGCGGCTCCTTAAAATGTTATTGCTGCTAAATATTTTATCATATATAAATATAAAAAGTAAACCGCAGGTTAAAAATTATAAAAAAGCGAGCAAAAAGGGATTTTTTTTGATATACTATATTAAAAGGAGGAATGAGATGAAAAAGCTTCCCAATATGATAAGCATAGCGCGCGCGTTGCTTTCGATTGCGCTTATATTTCCGCCCATGTTTTCATGGGGCTTTTACACGATATATATAATTTGCGGGCTTTCGGACCTCCTGGACGGAGTTTTGGCAAGAAGGCTTAATTGTGTTTCCGTTAAAGGAGCGATGATAGACAGCGCCGCGGATATAATCTTTTTCTGCGTTCTTTTAGTAAGACTGGTGCTCGCGCTTAATTACCCTCTTTGGGTGCTTATATCCATTGCCGTAATCGCACTCATAAGGACGTTTACCATAATTATGGGAGCGATTAAATTTAAAAAACTTACGGTGCTTCATACGG
>CAKSBK010000043.1 GCA_934438035.1 uncultured Christensenellaceae bacterium | reverse complement strand
AGATAAACCAGCAAAAAAGCTCTATGCAATAAAAAATATCCGCCGAATAAGGCAGTTTTTTCTTCGCAAGCGTTCTTTTATCGACTTCTTCCCCGACGCATGAAAATATAATCTTTGCAATAAAATTATTTGTATTTTTGAAATATCATCAGTCCGCTTTCGTATTTTTGCGCAAGCGCTATACGGTACTTACAATTCCACTTGCAATGCGCTAAAGCTTTACATCGCCCCCTATTTATTCATTTTTTAAAGCGTTTATTGCCGGCGGGCTTTTTTTATTTATCGCTTTTATAGCTTTTTCTCACGACTGCCGCATAGGTTTAGGCATATAAAAAAGCTCAAGGTTTTTATTTAACCCTGAGCCGTTTTTACGCTTATTTTTATTTGGTGCCGAAAATTCTGTCTCCCGCGTCTCCGAGTCCGGGAACGATGTAGCCTACGTCGTTAAGCTTTTCGTCAACGGAGGCAACGTAAATATCCACGTCGGGATGCGCTTTCATTACGGCGTCAATGCCCTGCTGAACGGAAACTATGCAGGCAAGGCGGATTTTCTTAAAGCCCCTCTTTTTAATCATTGTGATTGCGTCAACCGCAGAGCCTCCGGTTGCGAGCATGGGGTCGACGACTATAAGCTCTCTTTCAAGAGAGCCTGTGGGAAGCTTGCAGAAATATTCAACGGGCTTTAAGGTCGTCTCGTCTCTGTACATGCCTATAAAGCCGACCTTTGCGGCGGGAATAAGCCTCTGGAAGCCGTTTAACATTCCGAGACCCGCACGGAGTATAGGAACTATGCCGACGGTTTTGCCGTCTATTTCCTTTGCAACCGTCTTACATATAGGCGTTTCGATTTCCTTGTCTCTTAACTTGAAATCTCTCGTAACCTCATAAGCCATGAGCATGGAAACTTCGTCTAAAAGCTCCCTAAAATCCTTGGTTCCCGTCTCCTTCATTCTCATGATAGAAAGCTTATGCTGTATCATGGGGTGATCAATGACTGTTAATTTACCCATTTCATTTTTCTCCTTTTAGTCTTATTCGTTTTCTATTTTGGTTATCATGTCAATTCTTCTCTGATGACGCTCAAGCCCGCTGAAGGGCGTGTCTAAAAATGCGTCTACTATATCAAGCGCAAGGCCTATGCCTATTACTCTTGCGCCCATCGCCATCATGTTTGCGTCGTTATGCTGGCGGGTTGCCTTGGCGCTGAAGGTGTCCGAAAGAAGCGCGCAGCGTATTCCCTTAACCTTGTTTGCGGCAATTGAAATCCCCACGCCCGTTCCGCACATAACGATGCCCTTGTCAAACTCGCCGCTTAAAACGGCTTTTGCGGTGTCAAGAGCAACAAGTGGATAATCCGAAGCGTCGGGAGTATACGTTCCGAAATCCTTATATTCGATTCCTCTTTGCTTTAAATGCTCCATAACCTTTTGCTTCATTTCATACGCCGCATGGTCGCAGCCGACTGCTATTTTCATTTATTTAAGTCCTCCTCTATTCTGTCCGCAATTTTTGCGCAAAGAGAATAAATCTCCGCCGCACATTTTTCGTAATCCGCCTCGTCTCCGCCGTAGGGGTCAAAAACGTCGCCCTCAAGACCGGCGTATTCGTAAAGCGTAAAGGTCTTTTCCCTTGCGGGAATATAGCTTAGCTCTATAACCTGCTTATGCGCGTCCTGCATTGTTAAAATAACGTCCGCAGCGTTTAAAATGAGTGCCTCCGCAGTTTGCGAAACGTGGCCCGAGATGTCGCAGCCGTATTTTTTTGCCGCCAAAACGGCGTTTTTACTCACAGGCTCGCCGGGAAAGCCCAGTCCCGCCGAAAGCACCTTTGCGTTAATGTGCTTTTCATCTAACATTTTTTGCAAAAATGCCGCCGCCATAGGACTTCTGCAGGTGTTGCCCGTGCATATCATAAGTATAATAATTTTATCGTCCGTCATTTTACCACCGTAAACGCCGCCGCCCTTAAAGCACGGTTCATATACGCAAGCCCCATTCCGGAGGTATCCGTCGCCTGTAAAAGCACGGTTTTTGCGCCTATTTCGTCCGAATATCTCAGCATGTCAAAAAGACCGTGAGCAAAGTCCGCGGGCGTCCTTCCCATAGTTTTATATAATCTGCCCTCATAGCTCTTTATAAGCTCCTCTGAGCAAAGTATGAGCGTTTTTCCCTCTTTACTGTATTTATCATACAGCCTTAAGGTGTTATTTGCAATACCCTCTGCCGAGTCTCCCTCTATGAGTATCACCCTCGCCTTAGGGGCATAGTGCTTATATTTCATTCCGGGCGACTGCGCGCGCTCCCCGTCCTTAAGGCCGTTTAACACCGCCGAGGAAACCTCCGCGGTTTCGCAGACCTCCAAAAGCATTTCTCTTGTTATTCCGCCCGGACGGAGTATAACGCACTTTTCGTCAAACACCGAAACGACGGTGCTCTCCACGCCGACGTCGCTTGTTCCGCCGTCTAACACCACGGGGATTTTTCCCGAAAAGTCCTCCATAACGTGCGCCGCCGCCGTGGGAGAGGGTCTTCCGGAGATGTTTGCGGAGGGCGCGGCTATGAATTTTCCGCTGCGCTTAATAAGCTGCCTTGCATATTCGCTTTTTGGAAGGCGCACCGCAACCGTGTCCATATTGCAGGTGACGACGTCGGGAATAACTCCCGGGCGTTTTTTTAACACCATAGTCAGCGGGCCCGGCCAAAACGCCTTTGCGAGTTTTTTTGAAAGCTCGTTTTCATACGCTATTTTTTTAAGGTCCTCCGCATTTTCGATATGCACTATAAGCGGGTTGTCCTGCGGTCTTCCCTTAACGGCGAAAATATTTTTTACGGCGTCTTCGTTTTGTGCGTCCGCCGCAAGCCCGTAAACCGTTTCCGTGGGCATGCCCACAAGCTCTCCGCCGGCTATAGCCAAAGCAGCGGCGTTTAAGCCCTCTTCATATTCCGTTTTAAGGTCGTAAAGCCGTGTTTTCAACGCTACTGCCTCATCTTTTCTTCTTTATCCGCATAAATAAGAGCGTCTATAATCTCGTCCATATCGCCGTCTAAAAACGCCTCTAACTTATACAGCGTGAGTCCTATTCTGTGGTCCGTAACTCTGCCCTGCGGGAAGTTATAGGTTCTTATTCTCTCGCTTCTGTCTCCCGAGCCTACCTGGCTTTTCCTGTTTTCGCTTAGCTCCTTTTCCTGCTCGGAAACCGCAAGCTCGTAAAGGCGGCTTTTTAACACCTTCATCGCCTTTTCTTTGTTTTTAAGCTGAGACTTTTCGTCCTGACAGGTTACTACGAGCCCCGTGGGTATATGCGTCAGCCGCACTGCGGAATCCGTAGTGTTTACGCACTGCCCGCCGTTGCCGCTTGCTCGGTAAACATCGCAGCGGATATCGTTCGGGTTAATTTCCACGTCTACGTCCTCCGCCTCCGGAAGCACCGCAACCGTCGCCGCAGAGGTATGTATTCTTCCGCCGGATTCCGTCTCGGGAACTCTCTGAACGCGGTGAACCCCGCTTTCATATTTCAGCCTCGAATATGCTCCCTTTCCCGAAATAAGCATTACTACTTCCTTAACGCCGCCCATTTCCGTAAAGTTTGTGGAGAGCATTTCCGTCTTATAGCCTCTTCTTTCGGCATAGCGCTGGTACATTCTGAGCAGGTCCATACCGAAGAGCGCCGCCTCTTCTCCGCCCGTTCCCGCGCGCACCTCCAAAACGACGTTTCTGTCGTCGTTCGGGTCCTTGGGGACGAGCATAAGCTTAAGCTCCGATTCCAAATTCGGCTGCGCTTCGTTAAGAGAGGAAAGCTCTTCTTTTATCATATCGTGCATTTCGGGGTCGTTTTCCTCTTTAAGCATTTGCTTAAGCTCCGCAATTTGAGAAGCGTTGGCCTCATATTCGTCAAATTTCAGAACGATAGGCTCTATCTCGGCATGCTCCTTTATTAGCTTCTGCCACTCGTCTCTTTTGGAAATGACCTCGCTTTTTCCTATCTCCTCTGTTAAGAACGCATATCTTTCTTTTAGCTTGTTAAGCTTGTCTAACATAAAAACTCCTATTTAATAACGCCGGAAGCCAAGCGGTCGTTTCCGGAATAATCCTTTCTGACGGATACATCCGAAAAGCCGTTTTCCTCCAAAATATTCTTAACGTCCCGTCCCTGCTCGTCGCCTATTTCCAAAAGGAGGCTTCCCCCCTTATTTAAATGCGCTTTACACGCCCGGGCTATTCTCTTATAGAACGCAAGACCGCTGTCGCTTGCTATAAGCGCTCCTTTGGGCTCAAACAGCCGCACCTCCGGCATAAGCGTATTATAAACCTCTTTTGAAACATATGGCGGGTTTGCCGTTATTATATCGTAGCTGCCCTTTATATTTGAAAAAAGGTCGCTTTCAATAAATTCCGCCTTAACGCCTAAGCTTTCTGCATTTTTTTTTGCAACCTCAAGCGCCGCGGGGGAAATATCCGCCGCCGTAACCCTCGCCCGGGAATACTTCGCAACCGAAAGAGCAACGCAGCCGCTTCCCGTACACATGTCAAGCACGCTTGCGCACTGCATATATCTTACCATGCCTATGGCGGTTTCCGCCAAAAGCTCCGTCTCCTGCCTCGGAATAAGAACGTCCGGCGTAACAATAAACCTTAAGCCCATAAACCAGCGCTCGCCCATTATATATGCAAGCGGACAGCCCGTCGCCCGCTTTTCTAAAAGCCTGTCCATGCGGTAAAGCTCGGTATCCGTAACAGGCGTATTGCCGTATAAATAAAGAGCGGAAATATCGCAGCCTATGACCCAGGAAAGCGCATGCTTTGCCTCTGCCGCCGCTTCGTCTTCGCTCATTATGTTAAGTGCCAAAAGCTCCCCTTTATAGTATTTTAACGCCTCAAGCCTCGTTTTGCTCACTTGCGTCTTCCTCTTTTTTGTGAGTAAAGCTTTCCTTCAGAGCCTCAAGCTCCTCCGGCGTTTTTTCATTAAGCGCCATTTCAAAGGCGAGTATGCCTATCTCCAAAATATCGTCTGTAGGCTCCTTTGTAGTAAGCCTCTGAAGCTGCAGCCCCGGCCACCTTAAGGCGCGCGTAAAGGGGTTTTCAAACTTCGCAAGAAGCTTTAACACTTCGTAGGAAACGCCCGCAATGACGGGAAGCATAAGAAGCCTCGTGCCTATTCTGAGCCAAATATTGTCGTTCCAGCCCAAAACCGCATATATAAGTATGGTTATTATCATAACGAGCAGCAAAAAGCTCGTTCCGCAGCGGGGGTGCAGGCGCCTTTTCGTTCTCGCGTTTTCTACCGTAAGCTCCTCTCCCGCCTCATAGCAGGCAATTGTTTTATGCTCCGCTCCGTGATACATGAACACTCTGCGCACATCCTTAACGGCGGTGCATAAGAGCAAATAGCCTAAGAATATCATAAGCCTTACCGCTCCCTCAATAAGGTTTGTTAAAAGCGAGCTTTTTATGTACGGCGATATCAAAGACGTTAAAAGCTGGGGAAGAATGAAGAAAAGCGCAACGGAAAGCGCAACGGAAATTATAACCGCAAAGAACATCATAACGCTCATTGAGTCCTTTCCCGTCTTTTTAGCCACAAACTTTTCAAATTTATTAGGCTCCTCCGTCATGCTGTCGTCATAAAGCCGCGCGGAATCGCTTATAACTTTGACGCCCGTAACAAGCGAATCGATAAGGTTTACCGCGCCTCTTATTATAGGCAGCTTTAAAAATTTATTGGTTACTTTTTTGGTATCCCAAACCTTCGTAGCAATGGTACCGTCGGCGCGCCTTACGCATAAAGCGCTTTTTTCGGGCGCTCTCATCATTACGCCCTCAAGCACTCCCTGCCCGCCCACGGAGCAATATTTAACTTCTTTTTTTTCCGCCATATTCCACCTTTTTATATTTTTCCTTATGCAAAAAAACAGACCGAACCGGTCTGTATTTTTTGCAGGTTACTGCATACCGTATCTCTTCTTGAAACGATCAACACGGCCGCCTGTGTCAACTAACTTCTGCTTGCCTGTGAAGAAAGGATGGCACTTGGAGCAAATATCCACTCTCATTTCTTTCTTAACAGAACCGGTATAAAATACTTCACCGCAAGCGCAGGTCACCTTACATTCGCCATAGGCGGGATGTATATTCTCTTTCATGTATTTCACCCCTTCTTGATAAAATCGCAATTATCATTATAGCATAGGGCGGCAAAAATACAAGTCTTTTTTCTAAAAAAAGCGCATTTTGCCCCGTTATGCTTATTATATCTCTCTTATTTTAATCATTCCCTCTATTTTAGAGAGCTCTTTTACCGCCTCTTCGCTCGCTTCCCTGTTGAGGTCAAACACCGTGTAAGCGATATCCCCGCGGGATTTGTTTGCCATTTCTTCGATGTTTATCTGCTCTTTTGCGAGAATCGCCGTCATCTGACCGACCATGTTGGGAAGATTTTTATGAATGAGCGTGAGTCTGTATCCCGCGGGAGCGGCAAGCTCGCAAGCCGGCATGTTTACGGAATTTTTAATGCTGCCCTTTTCAATATAATCTCTTAACTCCATAGCCGCCATTACCGCGCAGTTCTCTTCGCTTTCCGGAGTGGAAGCTCCCAAATGCGGAGTGCAGATGACGTTTTTGGTTTTTAAAAGCGTCTCGTCGGGAAAATCGGTAACGTATTTTGCAACCTTTTCTTCTGCAAGCGCGTTTAAAAGCGCCTTTTCGTTAACTATGCCGTCTCTTGCAAAGTTTAACACTATTACTCCCTTCTTCATCTTTTCAAACTCGGGAGCGTCGATATAATTTTTGGTTGCGTCCATTAACGGAACGTGTACGGTAATATAATCCGCCGCAGTCAAAAGCTCGTCTATCTTTGAAGCTATCTCTATATTTCTCGAAAGATGAAGAGCGCTGTTAACGGAAAGATACGGGTCGTAGCCTATAACTTTCATTCCCAAAGCGTCCGCGGCGTTTGCAACGAGCACGCCTATCGCGCCGAGGCCTATTACGCCGAAGGTCTTTCCCTTAAGCTCGGGACCCTTAAAGGCGCTCTTGCCCTTTTCCACCTGCTTTGCCATGTCCTCCGAGCCGATAAGCCCGTTTGTCCACTGCGCAGCCTCTACAACGTTTCTCGAAGCGACTAAAAGCGCGCATATTACGAGCTCCTTAACGGCGTTTGCGTTTGCGCCGGGGGTGTTGAAAACCACAACGCCCTTCTGCGTCATTTTGTCGATGGGGATATTGTTAACGCCCGCGCCCGCTCTTGCAACCGCCAAAAGCTTTTCGGGAATTTCCATATCGTGGCATTTTGCGCTTCTAACCAATATTGCGTCTGCGTCCGCAAGCTCTATATCCTCGGACACATTGTATTTAGCCTTTGTAAGCTCGTCATAAACCGCTCCGCTTATTTTGTTGAGCTTTTTTATCTGGTACATTTTTACAGATTCTCCTTTTCAAACTTGCGCATGAAATCCACAAGCGCGTTAACGCCCTCTATGCTCA
>CAKSBK010000042.1 GCA_934438035.1 uncultured Christensenellaceae bacterium | reverse complement strand
GGCTTAAGGGCGCCGCGGTTTTTACGGACGAGCCTGCCGAGGCGGATATAATCATAGTGAATACCTGCGGCTTTATCGATTCCGCAAAGCAGGAGTCTATAGATACTATTCTCGAAATGGCGGAATATAAAAAAACGGGGCTTAAAGGGCTTATAGTTACAGGCTGCTTATCGCAGCGCTATAAAGAGGAGCTTATTTCGGAGATTCCCGAGGTTGACGCGTGGCTCGGAGTAACGGCTTATGAAGAGATTGCAAACGCCGTAAAAAGCGTTATGGGCAAAAAAAGATTCATATGCTTTGAAGAAGCTGTAAACGAGCCGGATTATAAACAAAGAATGCTTACGACGGAGCCTTGGACGGCGTATGTTAAAATTTCCGAAGGATGCGACAACAGATGCACGTACTGTGCGATTCCATATATAAGAGGTCCGCTTAAAAGCAGGACGCTTGAGGATATTAAAGCGGAAGTTGAATACCTCGTCGGTACCTTGGGAGTAAGCGAGATAATACTTGTTGCGCAGGATACGACGAAATACGGCATGGATATTTATAATAAGCCCATGCTCTGCGAGCTTATAGAGCTTTTGGCGCCCATACCCTCTTTAAAGTGGTTAAGGCTGCTTTACGCATATCCCGAAAATGTAGACGAAAAGCTTATAGATACCATGCTTAAGTATGATAACGTGGTAAATTATCTCGATATTCCCGTTCAGCATTTCGACGACGGCGTATTAAAGCGAATGAACAGGAAAAACACTTACGAATCCACAAAAAAAGTCGTGGAGATGATAAGAAAAAAGAGCGAAGATTTTATTTTGAGAACCACTCTTATCGCAGGCTTTCCCGGGGAAACGGAGGAGGAGTTTAATAACCTTTTAAAGGGTATAAGAGAGCTTAAATTTGACAGGCTGGGAGTTTTTGCGTATTCTCGGGAGGACGGAACGCCCGCCGCTAAAATGAAAGGACAGCTTGAAGAAGAAATTAAAGAAGCGCGCGCCGAGAAGGCGATGGAGGTTCAAAAGAAAATAACGGAAGAGCTTTCGAAAAAGAGAATAGCAAAGACATATGAAGCGCTTATAGAGTACCCCGTAGAGCCGGGAGTGTATTTTGCAAGAACGTATGCCGAGGCGCCGGAAATTGACGGAGCGTTTTTTATACACAGTGAAAAACAGCTCATAATGGGCGAATATGTAAACGCCGAGGTTACGGGCGTTAACGAGTATGATTTGATTGGAGAGGTAAAATGAACACACCTAACAAGCTTACGCTTATAAGAATTGCGCTTATTCCGATTTTTGTAGCGCTTTATTATATAAATTTTGAGGGCTGGTATTATTGGGCGGCGGCAATATTTATAATTGCCTCAATAACGGACATGATAGACGGAAAGCTTGCAAGAAAAACGGGACAGGTTACGGATTTCGGCAAATTTGCAGACCCTATTGCGGACAAAATGCTGGTCATGAGCGCGCTTCTGGTGCTTATGGAGTGGGGCAAGGTTCCCGCATGGATAACCATAATTCTTTTGGGAAGAGAGTTTATAATAAGCGGCTTCAGGCTTGTAGCCGCAGGAAAAGGAACGGTTATTGCCGCAGGGATTTCCGGGAAAATAAAAACCGTCGTTCAAATGGTGGCGTTAAGCGTGCTTTTGTTTGACGACCCTATACTTAAGTGGACGGGAATACCTTTAGGCATGATACTTCTGTATATAAGCGCGGCGCTTTCGATATGGTCCTGCGCAGAATATATAATTAAAAACAAACAGACGTTAAGTCAGTTAAAATAACGAAAAGGAGAAAGACATGGATAAGAAATCGGCACTTGATACGGCGCTTGCGCAAATAGAAAAGCAGTTCGGCAAGGGCTCTATAATGAGACTGGGAGACAAAACGGCGAATATGAACATTTCCGTAATATCCTCAGGCTGCCTTGAACTTGATATGGCTCTCGGGATATTCGGATTTCCGAGAGGAAGAATAATTGAGATTTACGGACCCGAATCCTCGGGAAAGACGACGGTTGCGCTGCATGCCGTTGCAGAGGCGCAGAAGCAGGGAGGAGCCGCCGCATTTATAGACGCAGAGCATGCGCTTGACCCGGTTTACGCAAAGGCGCTCGGAGTTGATATAGATAACCTCTATGTTTCTCAGCCGGACACAGGAGAACAGGCTTTGGAAATAACGGAGGTTCTTATAAGAAGCGGCGCTATAGATATTATAGTTATAGACTCCGTTGCGGCGCTTGTTCCCAAGGCGGAAATTGACGGAGACATGGGAGATTCTCACGTCGGCCTTCAGGCAAGGCTTATGAGTCAGGCATTAAGAAAGCTTGCCGGCGCAATAAATAAATCAAACACCGTTGCGATATTTATCAACCAGCTGCGTGAAAAGGTCGGCGTTATGTTCGGAAACCCCGAGGTAACTCCCGGCGGACGCGCGCTTAAATTCTACTCTTCCGTAAGGCTGGAGGTAAGAAAGGGCGAGCCTATTAAGGACGGAGATCAAATCATAGGCAACAAAACCAAAATAAAGGTTGTTAAAAACAAGACCGCGCCGCCGTTTAAGGTTGCGGAGGTGGAAATTCGTTACGGGCAGGGAATTTCAAAGGCTGCGTCTATAATAAACGTCGGCGTTATGATGGATATAATAAAGAAGAGCGGTTCATGGTTCAGCTACAACGATACACGAATAGGTCAGGGTAAAGAAAACGTTAAAAAATACCTTGAAGATAACCCGGAAATTGCGGAGGAAATAACGGCAAAGATATATGCCGCCATTAACGACAAAAAGTCGGATGAGGAAGACGGGCAAACGAAGGCTCCCGAGGAGCAGTAAAGCAGGGGATAAAAAATGTTCAAAAGAGAACTTATAGCGGCTAAGCTCCGCCGTTGGGAAAGATATCTTGAAAAGTTTAATCTTCCGAAATGGGAGGAGCTTCCGGCGTTTAACCTTTACATGGATCAGGTTATAGCGCTTCTTACAAAATATCTTGATTTTCTTCCTCACGAGGATACGGGAGGGGAAAAAATAGTTACGCCCGTAGCTATAAACAACTATGTAAGAATGAAGATAATGCCTGCGCCGGTAAAGAAAAAGTATTCAAGAATACATCTTGCGTATCTTATAATGATATGCACATTAAAGCAGACTTTAAGCATATCGTATATTACTAAGATTATACCTAACGGCATAGAAGAGCAAAAAGTAAGAGAGCTGTATAACGATTATGTAAATATGCACAAAAATTCAGCGACTTATTTTATAGGGCAGGTAAGACAGAATTGCAGGGCGGTTCTTGACGGGGACGAAAATTCAAAGGAACCCGTTGTAAGCATGCTTGCAACCGCGGCGACTATATCCACCTTTTCAAGGCTTTTATGCGAAAAAGTCATTAATCTTGAGGGAGTAACGGAGCTTCCGCAGGAAAAGCTTTAGTTTATGAGCTTTTCGGCTTATGCCGAAAGGCTTTTTTAATAAAAATATACGGCAGAGGGGAGTGTGCCTCGCCGTATATTTTATGGTGTGAAGTGTGTTGTGTTTTATAAAAAACGCATATGCGTTTTTAAGCCGTACGATATTAAACATTTTGGGGTGGCGCCGCAAAAGCGGCGCCGGGTTTAGAAATGTTTATTAGGTATATCGTAGGATCCGATATCTTTTTGAGCGGCGTTTTACGCCGGATAAAAAAATAGAGGCACGACTTAAAAAGTCATGCCTCATTGCACTACAGACAGTATACAAAATATAAAAGAATTTGTCAAGCTCTTTTTTGTGAGTTTTATGCATGAAAAAAAGTATTGATAATAAGATTTTTGTTGTTGACAATGTCTTTATACGAGAATATAATTATAAAAAAAGAAAGGATATAAAGTGATGAAAACTTCCGTTATTTTTGGCTACGCTTATTATTACTTTTACTTTAGCAAAAAGTAAAGGTAATTTGTGGTGTGCTTAAAAATACGGAAAAGTAAAAGCTTTAACTTGTATACATTAGCCGCACAGATTACTGTCTGTGCGGCTTTTTGATTATACGGCAATAATAAAAGGAGTTTTTTAAAATGATAGCGATTATTAAAGCGGGAACACCGGCGGAAAAGGTAGAGCATCTTACAAAGTGGATAAACAGCCAGGGTTTGGGCACTCATGTTTCAAACGGAGATATGCAGACGGTTATCGGCCTTATAGGCGATACGAGCAGGATAGACATGGACCTTCTTGCGAGCCTTGATATAGTGGAGGCGGTTAAGAGAGTAAGCGACCCGTTTAAGCTCTGCAACAGAAAATTTCACCCCGAAAACACGGTTATAGAGGTGGGAACGGCGAAAATCGGAGACGGCAGCCTTACGATAATCGCGGGTCCCTGCTCCGTTGAGAGCGAAGCGCAGATTATATCCGTTGCCGAAGATGTAAAGGCTGCGGGCGCACATATTTTAAGAGGCGGCGCTTTTAAGCCCAGAACCTCGCCTTACGATTTCCAGGGCCTTCATGAGGACGGCTTAAAGCTTTTGCTTGAGGCAAAAAAGGCGACGGGTCTTCCGATAATAACGGAAATAATGAACGCAAACCATATACCGCTTTTTGAAGACGTCGATATTATACAGGTCGGCGCAAGAAATATGCAGAACTTTGAGCTTTTAAAGGAGCTTGGCAAGACGAAAAAACCCATTCTGTTAAAAAGAGGACTTGCAAACAGCTTGAAGGAGCTTCTTATGAGTGCGGAATACATTATGAGCGAGGGCAACGACAAGATAATTCTCTGCGAAAGAGGAATAAGGACGTTTGAAACTTACACGAGAAATACGCTCGACCTTTCCGCAGTTCCCATGCTTCACGAGCTTTCGCATCTTCCCGTTATAGTAGATCCCAGCCATGCGACGGGAAAATCATGGCTTGTTGAGCCTATGTCTTTGGCGGCTGCAGCCTGCGGCGCAGACGGACTTATGATAGAGGTTCATAACGACCCCATGCATGCGCTTTGCGACGGCGCACAATCTTTAACCCCCGCACAGTTTGCGAGAGTTGCCGATAAGCTTAATAAAATTGTCGAGGTGAGATAAAATGGTTGTCGGAATACTGGGGCTGGGGCTTATCGGAGGCTCTGCGGCAAAGGGATACAAAGAAAACAGCAATTTTACCGTGCTGGGCGCCGACGTGGATAAGGTAATAGTGGATTTTGCGCTGATGTCGGGGGCGATAGACGCAGAGCTTAAGGACGACAATATTTCACAATGCGACCTTTTGATTTTAGCAGTAAGGCCTAAAAGTGCGGAAGAGTATTTAAAAAAAGTCGCTCCGTTAATTAAAAGGGAAGCTATTGTAATAGATTTTTGCGGCACAAAACGCAATATATGCGAAACGTGTTTTCCCGTAGCAAAGGAATATGGCTTTACGTTTGTAGGCGGACACCCAATGGCGGGAACTCACAACTCAGGATTTAAATATGCGAGGGCAAATATGTTTAATAATGCGCCGATGGTAATAGTGCCTCCGGTTTACGATGAGCCCGAGCTTTTGGATTGTATAAAGAAGCTTTTAAGCCCGCTCGGATTTGCAAAGTATTCCGTAACTACTGCCGAGAAGCATGACGAAATGATAGCCTTTACCTCTCAAATGGCGCATGTCGTTTCAAACGCATATGTAAAAAGCCCTACGGCAAAGCTGCATAAAGGCTTTTCTGCGGGAAGTTATAAGGATTTAACGAGAGTTGCGTGGCTTAACCCGGAAATGTGGACGGAATTGTTTTTGGAAAATAAGGATAACCTCATTTTTGAACTTGACTGTTTTATAGAACATATAACGCAGTACAGAGAGGCGCTTAAAAACGACGACGCGCAAGTCTTAAGGCAGCTGCTTGACGACGGAAGAAAGCTAAAGGCGGAGATTGACGGAAGATGAAAACTGTAAACGTAAAGGCTTCAAAAAGCTATGATATATATATTGAGGGCGGACTTTTAAAAAGCGTGGGAGAAAGGCTTTGTTCTCTCGGAAAAGTGAAAAAAGCTGCGATAGTTTCCGATTCAAACGTATTTCCGATTTACGGAAAAACAGTAAAAAGCAGTATAGAGCAGGCGGGGATTAACTGCGTATCATTTGTTTTTGAAGCGGGGGAAAAGAGCAAGAACGGAGACACATTTTTACGCTTGCTTAACTTTCTTGCGGAAAACAGGCTTTCAAGAACGGACGCCGTAGTAGCTCTCGGCGGCGGAGTGGTAGGCGATATGGCGGGCTTTGCGGCCTCTGCATATTTAAGAGGCATAAGGTATATAGGGGTGCCTACAACGCTTTTAAGCGCCGTTGATTCCTCTGTAGGCGGAAAAACCGCAATTGACCTTGATGCAGGCAAAAACCTTGCCGGTGCGTTTTATCAGCCCTCTATGGTAATATGCGATACGGATGCGTTTAACACTCTCGGAGATGATATTTTTGCGGACGGCTGCGCTGAGGTTATAAAATACGGCGCAATTATGGACGGAGAGTTTTTTAAACGTCTTGACGGCGAAAATATTAAAAACTATATTGACGAGGCAGTCGAAAGATGCGTTACTTTAAAAGCGCAGGTGGTTTTGCAGGATGAGTTTGACACCGGGTTAAGACAGCTTTTGAATTTCGGGCATACTGCGGCGCACGGCATTGAAAAATTAAGCGGATATAAAATATCCCACGGCAGCGCGGTTGCGGCGGGAATGGCGATAATTACCCGCGCGGCGGCGGACATGGGCATTTGCGACAAACGCTGCGCCGTTCAGATAGAAGAAATACTTAAAAAATATTCTCTTCCCATAAACACGGAATTTACTGCAAAAGAGCTGGCGGAGGTTGCCCTTTCGGATAAGAAAATATCGGGTGAGAGCATAAATCTCGTAGTGCCTAAAAGCATGGGCGAATGCATTTTAAGAAAAACGCCGGTAAGCGAGCTTTGCGAAATATTTGAAAGGGGTCTTTAATGCGGGCGGTAATAACACCACATACGCTTTCGGGCGAAGTTAATATGATAGCCTCAAAATCTCAGGCGCACAGGGCGCTTATACTTGCGTCAATTGCCGAGGGAGTTTCGTTTATACGCTGCGAAGAGCTTAACGAAGATATTGAAGCAACGGTATTTTGTCTAAAAAAAATGGGTGCGGATATTATTTACGAGGACGGAGCTTTTAAGGTTACTCCCATTGTTTTGCCGGAGGGCGAGGTCTTTATGGACTGCGCCGAAAGCGGCTCAACCCTGAGATTTCTTCTTCCTCTTATCTGCGCTTTAGGCATAAAGGCGAGAATAAAAATGCACGGCAGGCTTTACAAACGTCCGCTGGAGCCGTTAAAAAGCGTACTTATAAGCCATGGGGCGAAGATAACGCAAAAAGAGGACGAGCTTTTTATAGAGGGCAAAATCTCCGCGGGAAATTACGAAATTGAGGGAAACGTCTCTTCTCAATATATAACGGGTCTTTTATTTGCGCTTCTTGCTCTTAAAGAAGAAAGCACGTTAAAGGTTCTTGGAGAGCTTCAAAGCGC
>CAKSBK010000041.1 GCA_934438035.1 uncultured Christensenellaceae bacterium | reverse complement strand
GTTATAGGCTGTTAACCGCGTAAAAAAATTATAAGTAAAAGCAAATAAAAACGCCGCTTTTAAGCGGCGAAAATCATTTATTTCCCATGGCGTGCTTTTTAATTGCGTTAAAAGAAGCGTCGCTTATAACATGCTCCAATCGGCAGGCGTCTTCGGCGGCGGTTTTTTCGTCAACCCCTATTTTAATTAGAAATTGAGTCAGAAGCGTATGGCGCTCGTATATTTTTTCTGCGACCTCTCTTCCCGAGGGGGAAAGCGTAATATAGCCGTATTTATCAACGTTAATATATTCGCCGTTTTTTAACAGACCGACAGCTCTTGAAACGCTGGGCTTGGAATAGCCCATATATTCGCATATGTCAATTGAGCGCACATCGCTCATTTTTTTTGAAAGTATTAATATCGTTTCGAGGTACATCTCTCCCGATTCCTGTAAATGCATAATTATTCCTCCTTATATAATAGAGTATAGCATATTTAAAATTTACTTTCAATAAAACAAAAGATGAAAAGAAAGCATAAAAAGAATCAAAAAAATAGGGATTTTTTACAAAAAAAATATTGACACACAAGTTAGCATATGCTAATATACTTATGGTTAGCAAAGGCTAATCATTTTTCAAGGCTATTAGTTAGCCCATGCTAATTTAATACAAAAGGTGGTTAATTATATGATGCCGTTAACGCTCGCAAATGTTGGTGAAGAAAACATAATTAAAAAAGTCGGAGGAAGCCCTGAGGTTAAAAAGCATCTCGAAGATCTCGGGTTTGTCGCAGGCGGAAACGTAAGGATTGTTACGGAAGTAGCGGGAAATATAATAGTAAACGTTAAAGAAGTAAGGATTGCCGTCAGTAAGGAGATGGCTTCAAAAATAATGATATAAATTTAAAGGAGATTACAGCATGAAAACTCTGAGACAGGCAAAAATCGGAGACTGCGTGAAGGTTGTGAAGCTGCACGGCGAAGGCGCGGTTAAAAGAAGAATTATGGACATGGGTATAACTAAGGGCGTTGAGGTCAAGGTGAGAAAAGTCGCTCCATTAGGAGACCCGGTTGAAGTAACGGTTAGAGGCTACGAGCTTTCAATTCGTAAGGCTGACGCCGAAATGATAGAAGTTGAGTGATTAATCGGGCGTATGCCCTTAATTTTAAACAAACAGTTAGCTTTAGCTAATCAAAGAGAGGAGTTAATTATGGAACTGAGAATAGCTCTTGCCGGCAACCCGAACTGCGGCAAGACGACGCTTTTTAACGCTCTTACAGGATCTAATCAGTTTGTAGGTAACTGGCCGGGCGTTACGGTTGAAAAGAAAGAGGGTAAATTAAAAAAGCATGAGGGAGTAATAATAACCGACTTGCCGGGTATTTACTCACTTTCTCCTTACACTCTTGAAGAGGTTGTTGCAAGAAATTATCTCATTGAGGAAAGACCGAACGTAATTTTAAACATCGTAGACGGTACGAACCTTGAGAGAAACCTTTACCTCACGACTCAGCTTACGGAGCTCGGTATTCCCGTAGTCATGGCTATAAACATGATGGACGTCGTAAAGAAAAACGGAGACAAGATTAACACGGAAGAGCTTTCAAGACAGCTCGGAGTTAAGATAGTTGAGATTTCCGCTCTTAAGGGAACGGGCGTTATGGAAGCTGCAGAGGCGGCTATAGCTGCGGCGCAAAGCGCAAAAACCGTTCCTCAGCATACCTTCTCGGGAGCTGTTGAGCATGCGATTGCGCATATCGAGGAAGCATGTGTTCATGAGATGCCTTTAGAGCAGCAGCGTTGGTACGCCATCAAGGTTTTTGAAAGAGACGACAAGGTTTTGGCAAGGCTTAACCTTTCCGACGAGGTTAAAAACCATATTGAGCAGGATATAAAGGCTGCGGAGCAGGAGCTTGACGACGATTCCGAAAGTATCATTACAAACGAGCGTTATGTATATATCGCTTCAGTTATAAAGAGCTGTTATAAGAAGAAGGACGCAGGAAAGCTCTCCGCTTCGGATAAAATTGATAAGATTGTAACTAACCGTTGGCTGGGTCTTCCCATATTCGCGGTTGTAATGTTCATAGTTTACTGGGTTGCAATGGTGGCGGTAGGCGCGCCGGCAACGGACTGGGCAAACGACGGCGTATTCGGAGACGGCTTTCACCTTGTCGGAATAGGCGACGCTCAGTATGAAGAAGCCGCCAAAGAATACGGCGACAGTGACCAGATTATAGACGCATTTATCGGAGAATACGGCAACGACGATATGGCGGACGCCATAGACCTTGAAAACGAAGAGTACGATGAAGCAAGCGCAAAGGCTGCTTTAGAAGAGCTCGTTGCGGCTACTCCCGACGACGCAAACGTAACTTACGAGACGGAAGATGAGGAAACTCTTGAAGTAACGGAGCATCCCGATACCAAGAAGGCTGACCTTGAGGCTGCCGTTGCAAATTACCTTAACACCGACTACAAAGAAGCATACGGCGCTCCCGACGCTTCAACCTACGGAGTTTGGGTTCCCGGTATCCCCGTTCTTATCGAGGATGGACTTACCGCCGCAAATTCGCCCGATTGGCTTTCCGGTCTTATTCTTGACGGTATTGTTGCAGGCGTAGGCGCAGTTTTGGGCTTCGTTCCTCAGATGCTCGTATTGTTCTTAATGCTCGCATTCCTTGAGGCTTGCGGTTACATGAGCCGTATAGCGTTCGTTCTTGACAGAATCTTCAGAAAGTTCGGTCTTTCCGGTAAGTCCTTTATACCTATGCTTATCGGCGTAGGCTGCGGCGTTCCCGGAATCATGGCTTCAAGAACGATTGAAAATGAAAGAGACCGCAGAATGACGGTTATGACGACTACGTTTATTCCCTGCGGCGCAAAGGTTCCCTTTATCGCGATGATTGCGGGCGCAATCTTCGGAGGCTCTCCGTGGATTTCCACCTCCGCATATTTCGTAGGAATGGCGGCAATAATCATTTCCGGCATTATTCTTAAGAAGACAAAGATGTTCGCGGGCGAGCCCGCACCTTTCGTAATGGAGCTTCCCGCATATCATTGGCCGACGTTAAAGAATGTTCTCCGTTCAATGTGGGAGCGCGGCTGGTCTTTCATAAAGAAAGCAGGAACGATAATTCTTCTCTCTACGATATTGGTTTGGTTCTTCAGCTACTTCGGATTCACGGCGGACGGCTTCAGAATGCTTGCGGAAGACGAGCTTGACCAGTCAATGCTTGCCGCGGCAGGCTCTGCAATAAGCTGGATTTTCGCTCCTCTCGGCTGGGGCACATGGCAGGCAACGGTTGCTTCCATAACCGGTCTTGTTGCAAAAGAGAATATCGTAGGTACTATGGGCATTCTCTACGGTGCGTCCGGAAATGTTTATGCGGCGCTTTCCGAGGCGTTCTCCGGCATTACAGGTTACTCCTTCCTTGTATTCAACCTCTTATGCGCACCCTGCTTTGCGGCTATCGGCGCAATAAAGAGAGAGATGAACAATGCGAAGTGGACATGGTTCGCAATCCTCTATCAGTGCCTGTTCGCTTATGCGGTTGCGTTAATGATAACCCAGTTCGGCTGGCTCTTTACCGGAAACGTTCACGTAGTTGGTCTTATATTTGCGATTGCAATTTTGGGCTTCATGATTTACATGCTTGTTAAGCCCTATAAGGAATCTACAAAGCTTACTGCAAAAATCAAGTAAAATAGATACACATATGCTTTTAGGAGGTGTATATTATGCTTCAATGGCTCTTAGATAATTGGGCGACGATTCTTATATGCATGGCGCTTGTAGCGGTTATCGCAGCGGTGATTGTTAAGCTTATCAAGGATAAAAAGAAGGGTAAATCCTCCTGCGGCGGTAATTGCGGCTGCTGCCCTATGGGCGGCGCCTGCCACAAACATTAATAAAAGAAGAGGGGGCGAAAGCTTCCTCTCTTTTTAATAAACTGACGGTTTGGAGGTTTCAATATGTATAAAACCACGCTAAAAATTGACGGAATGGCTTGTTCTATGTGTGAAGCGCATATATGCGACTGCATAAGAAACAATTTCAACGTTAAAAAGGTAAAGGCTTCTCATAAAAAGGGCGAATGCGAAATTATTTCACAGGAGGCTCTTGACGAACAAAAGCTTAAAGACGAGATTTCAAAAACGGGATATAAAGTTCTTTTGATGACAAAGGAACCCTATGTTAAAAAAGGCTTGTTTTCAAAGTAACGGTATTTATTTGCAAGCTATCTGCGGCAGATTCATAAATCACGGTGAATCTGCTTTTTATATACAAAAAACTGCGTTTAAATCAGAAAATACGGCGAAAATAACGAATGGGCGGTTTAAAGGTATACGGAGAACAGGAAATTGACGGAAAACGGGGGAGCGTTTTTGTGCGACGTGCAGAGTATAAAAAACGGCTTATTTCAGCCGTTGTCTTTTTTTACGTATTTAATATATTCGTAGCTGTTTTTTTCCTCGGCGGTTTTTTTCATCCATCCGTAAACCTCGTCTTTAAGCTTTTCTCTTGCCTCTCTCGGGCATAAGCTTTCATCGGGGTAAAAGGGCTCGCTTACGTAAAGCGTAACGCCCGGCCTTCTGCAAAAAGAAAAAATACCCTTTCTTTTTCTGAAAGTCGAGCACATTGCGATTACCGGCGTATTATTTGAAACGGGGTATCGAAAAGAAGTTGACGGAAAGCTGCGGACAAATGTGCAATAAGGCCAAATATGCGCTTCGGGGAAAACCGCTATCGTTCTTCCTTTATCAAGGTAGGTATCAATTGCGCGCATAAAGGGAATCAGCCCGTCTCTGTTGGTAGGAATGGGTATGCATCCAAGCATCATAACGATGTTTTTTATGCCCTTTATAGACACTGCGTCGGCTCCCGCAACAATCTGCGCTCTTTTGGGCGCGCTGACGAGCGCGGGTAAAAATGCGTCAAGGAACATGGTATGATTTGCATATATAAAGCAGCTTTTGCCTTTTAACTTTTTTACGGCGCTTCTGTTTTTTATTCTCAATCCCAAAAGCAGCTTTGAAAGCAAGAATATAATTGGAAGCGCTATAATGTAATACAGTAAAAAGGAAGCCGCCCTCCAAAAAATATTTTGAGGAACAAAGTTAAAATCTTTATCGACGGTTATCGTGTTAAAATTTGTGTTTGCAAAGTCATCATGCTGTTCGTCGGTGTAAAAAATAACGTTTGGATTATCTTTTTTTTGCCGCATCTTTTAGCATTGCCTCCATTTTCTCCATGCAGGTTTCAAAATCAAACTGTTTGGCATAGTTTAAATAGTCATTGCTTCTTTTGCGTTTTTCCTCGGGATGCTCTATCCAATAATCAATTTTATTTGCCAAGTCTTCGGCGTCGTTATAATTAAACAGATTCATCTCGTCAATAGCAAAGGCTTTGGTTGCGCATTTAGGGGAATTGTTTATAACGGGAACGTTTCCGCAAGCTATCGCTTCAAGACAAGCTATTGCTTCAATTTCCACTTCTGCGGGGTGTACGTATAAATCCGCCATATTTAAGACGTCTATAAGCTCGCTTCTTGTGAAAAACGCCAGAGTGGGTTTTATAGGAAGCTTTTCGGATTGTTTCTCTATTTTTTCTTTCATAGGTCCGCAGCCGGCGAAAATAAGTTTTATAATATCTTTGTATTTTGAGCGATAAACTGCGTCTATAAGAAGCGCATGAGATTTTTCTTTTGAATATCTGCCGGTAAAGACTATTACAAATTTATTTTGCAGCTCTTTCGGACGGGTAACCTGTTTTTTTGTAAATTCGTCGCTTACTCCGTTTGAGATTATGTAATGGTTAGTTGGTCCGACTATTTTTTCAAAAAGATCGCAGATAAATTCGGACGGATAGTGTATCGCCGTGCAGTATTTATAAAGAGAATTATAAAACGCTTTGTAAGCGACGGTATTTATTTTGTTTGCGTTCATAAGAAAAAAGTGAGAGGTTACGTTTTCCGCTTGGCAGTGAAAACCTGCTGTTATGGGGACGCCGTTTTCAGTTGCGATTTTAACTGCTGCTTTGGAGAGCGCAAAGGGCATCATGCAATGAATAACGTCGCAGCCTATAACCGCCTCCCTCATGGTTTTTAAATCGGGCTTTGATAATGAAACGCCGTTTTTTTCAACATAACCGTTAAACGGTCCGAAATTGTATTTGCCGACGATATAGAAACCGTCTAAGCCTTTTCTGTTAGGGTCGTCGCACACTACTCTTACTTCATGACCCTTTTTTTTAAGACTGTTAATGAGATTTAACGCGGCAAGCGTAGTTCCGTTGTTGGGCTCGCCGAGAACATCGCATATAACTGCTATTTTCATAATAAATAATGACTCCGATAAAAACAAAATAGTAAAATTATTATAGTGTATAAAAGAAAAGTTTGCCATGTTCAAAATATTTTATTTGTCTAATTTTTAATGTCAAATCGAATAATAAATATTTTTTTTAATAAATGCAAGTATTTTGAAATTTATCCTTGATTATTTTTAAGGCGTATTGTATAATAACAACAGTAAATAGTTTATCGTTTAACAGACGGTGAACGGCAAATTTTTGGCACGGCCAATTAAAAAGGAGAAACATTATGGATTTAAAGCTTAAGGACAAGGTTGTTGTCGTAACAGGCGGCGGCGGCGCTATCGGCAGCGCTATTGCAAAGTCTTTTGCAGCGGAAGGCGCAAAGGTTGTTGTTACCGGTCGTACAGTAGCTACGCTTGAAGCTATCGTAAATGAAATAAAGGCAGAGGGCGGCTTTGCGGCAGCTATCACCTGTGACGTTTCCAGCAAGGAGAGCTGTGAAGAACTTGTTAACAAAACTGTTGAGCAGTTCGGTTCTCTTGATGTTCTCGTTAACAATGCGGGCATAAACGGAGGCCCCGAATACAGAAAGAAGATTTACGACTATGACGACGGCCTTTGGGACAGAATCATGGGCTGCGATTTAAACGGCGTTTACTATATGAGCAAGTATGCTATCAGACAGATGAGAAAGCAGGAGACAAAGGGCAACGTTATAAACATCTCCTCTATCGCAGGCGTTCTTCCCTTAAGATTACAGGTTGGCTTTACAGCTGCTAAGGCAGGCGTTATCAATATGTCTAAGGCTATGGCTATAGAACTCGCTGACGAGGGTATCAGAGTTAACGTTATCTGCCCCGGCTCCATTATGTTTGAAGGCACAAGAAAGCTCTTCTATGCTAATAAGGAAACCGCAGATAAGATGATGGCTGCTATTCCTATGCACAGACCCGGCGAGCCCGAGGATATCGGCGCTGCAACCGCGTTCCTTGCTTCCGACGCTCTCGCTTCATACATTACCGGCGATGTAATGGTTATTGACGGCGGTTGGACTTCTTCAATAAGAACATTCTAATCATCACTTTTTAAGCTCGGAGCTTTTCTTCGGGCTTTTTTTGTACATATAATAAAAATTGTGATATAATATGATATAATATATAAAAAAGAACAAGGAGGCATTATTATGCTTAAAGGAGGAATTTTTCATCCTCAGCTTTCCAGAATTCTTGCAGAGC
>CAKSBK010000040.1 GCA_934438035.1 uncultured Christensenellaceae bacterium | reverse complement strand
GGTTAGGGGTGCAATGCCCCGCCGTGCCTCCTCCGGTAAGCAGTATCTTTTTATTCATATCAACACCTCATAACGATAATCGTTTTCTACTTTTTAATATGCCGTTTTTTTAAGTTTCGCCACAAAAACGATATACAGCTATTAAACAACCTTGCGGCTGCAAAAACAAGCGATATCGATTCAGCAATAAAAAGAACGGCTCTTTTAAAAGAGCCGCCTCTCTTCCGGAAAACCGAAAGCTTTTGTGATGTATCAATATAATCTTTGTTTTAATAATAATGTTCTCAGGTCTTTTCGTGACCGTAGGAATACAAGAACCTGTAGCGCTCGGACTCCACGAAATTCTCCGGAATGGGGTTTACTTTAACGTCGTTTAAAAGAAGCGAATATATTTCGCATGCCTTTTCCATTGCCGTCGTTACGAGTATCGCCTCGTCCATATCTCTTCCGCACGCAACCGGTCCGTGATTTTTTAAAATAACTCCGTTTTTATCGGCAATAACCTCCGCAGCCGCAGCGCCGAGCTTAAAATGCTCTCCCGCGGGAACATACCCCTTTGTTAAGGGAATCGCTCCGCCCAAAAGCTGGCTCATTTCCTCCGTAATGCAGGGTACAGCGGTAAGCCCCGTCGCGCTTAAAGCCATACAGTGCTTTGTATGCGCATGCACAATAGCGTTTACGTCGTTTCTTTTAACGTATATCTGCCTGTGCACCTCTTTTTCGGAGGTAGGCGTTCTGTCTCCCTCTATTTTGTTGCCCTCAAGGTCTATTACCACTATATCCTCGGGCTTCATGGTGTCGTAACACACCTTGCTCGGCGTAAGCAGTATTCTGTCCCCCACTCTCATGCTGACGTTTCCCCATGTTCCTAAGAAAAACTCTTTTTTCTGCATAAGAAGGCAGGTTTCTATTATTCTCTTTCTCTCGTTTTCGTAAGTCATCTTTCTCTCCTAAAGCCCCTTTTAAAAAGGATACGGCTTTTCCCCGGAATTTTATTATTTAACTATTTTTCTTACCTGCTCAAAAACAGCGTCCGTAATTTTATCGACAAGCTCCTGATTTGAGTGCTTCTGCTTATTAACGGGGCAGTTTTTGCATCCCAAAATCGCCTCAAGCTCCGGGTTTGAAGCAACGGAATCCGTAAGATTCGTCGCGCATGCGGCGCACATAGGTATTCCGCCCGTAGTTATTCCGAGCTTTGTTCTTATATCTACAAGCTCCTTAACCTGAGCGGTTGAAAGCTCGTTTGCTTTTCCGAGAATATTATCGGTATACATTATAATCATGGCGTAATGCTCCATTGATTCCAATCTATACCATGCGTCCGTAAGCGTTTTTCCCCAGGATACCGCGCCGTGGTTTCCTAAAAGCACGCCGTTATATCCTCTTACATAAGGCGCGATGGAATCGGGAATACCCTGAGAGCCGGGCGCTTCGTAATGAACGCAGGGAACAGTTCCCAAATTAACAAGCGCTTCGGGGTAAATAGCTCTGTCAAGCCCTCTTCCCGCAATTGCAAAAGACGTGCATACCGGAGGATGCGCATGACAAACGCCCATTATTTCAGGATCTTCTTTATATACGCGAATATGCATCTTAACTTCTGAGGAGGGTTTTTTCGTTCCGTCCAAAATCTCTCCGTCAAGAGTCATTTTAACAAGAATATCTTCCGTAAGGTCTCCCTTTGAAACTCCGGTAGGCGTAGTCCAAATGACGTTTTCTCCTACTCTGCAGCTTATATTTCCGTCGTTCGCGGCAACAAAATTCTTTTCATACATTTTCCTGCCGATTTCCACAATACTTCTTTTCGCTTCATAATCAGAAACATAATTTTTCATGTAATCACCACCCGCATTTATCTTAAAATCGTTTAATTACATTGTATTATTTTTTTTTCGAAATGTCAATTATTATTTTCTTTTACTTTCTTTTTCTATCGTTTGAAAAAAACGACTTTCTATTTATATTTTTTTCTTTCGTTTTTGCAGCATGGTTTACAATTTGTACAAACTCTGCTTATTGTATTTTTATACCTTAGGTGTTAGAATTTATATGTATTAATTTTTTTATTTTTTGTTTATTACAAAGGAGTTTTTAGAGGATTATGATAAAAGAATGCAAGCGCTCGCTGGATATACTTGCGAGCAACAAAACATACGAGCAGATTTTTAAAATAATGCAGAGCTATAAAGAAAGAATATGCGCCGAATATTCCACGCCCGAGGGCGGCGTTACGCTTCTTTCTTATGAAGAAGAAACCTCAAGATATATTGCCTGCGCCGCCGCTTTAAAAAACGAGATTAAAGCAGAGGGCTCTTTTATAGGAATAAAGCTGGAAAACGGCCCGGATTGGCCCGCCGTATATTGGGCGATTCTCATGAGCGGCAACAACCCGCTTTTGCTTGACGTTTCCGCCCCGCCGCAGATTTCTGCTCACCTCTTAAACGAAGCGGGCGCCGCAGCAATAATCACCTCCGACCCTGCGGAATACGACGTTAAAAAAATATCTCCCGAGGAAATATTAAACAAAATCGCACCGGAAAACTTTAAACCGGTTTGGGGCAAATACACCGCGCTTTGCACGTCGGGCACAACAGGCACCTCCAAAATTTTCGTATACGATGAAAAAGCCTTCTGCGAACAAATTTTGTCCACTTACCATATTTTTGAAAGCGACGAAACCGGCTCTATAATGTACGACTATAAAGACGGAAGCTTAAAGCAGCTCATGCTTCTTCCGCTTCATCATATTTTCGGCTTTATGGCGGTATATATGTGGTTTACGTTTTTCGGCAAAACCATGGTTTACTTAAAAGACAAGGATCCCAAAACCATTCTTGAAACCGCAAGGCTTCATCACGTAACGCACTTTTTCGCCGTGCCTCTTGTTTGGAACAACATCGCTCAGGGAATTACGAGAAAAATGGCGATGGCGGACGAAAAAACAAAGGCAAAGCTCTCTAAAGGCATTGAGCGCAGCTTAAAGCATCAGGATAAAAGCGGCAAAAAAGGCGAAAAAAGAAGAAAAACAGTCGCAAAGCTCTTCTCTTCCGTTCATCAGAATCTTTTGGGCACGGATATACGTTTCCTTATAAGCGGCGGCGGCCATATTATCCCCGAAACGCTTAAAACGTTAACCGCAATAGGCTACCCCTTACATAACGGCTTCGGAATGACGGAAGCAGGAATAACCTCCGTCGATCTTTCCGGAGGACTTAAAGACCGCCTTGACGGCAGCGTAGGCAGTCCTTTTTCCTCCTGTAAATATCAGATATCCAAGGACGGCGAGCTTATGATATGCGGAAAATCCATTTTTTCCGGCAGAATGATTGCGGGAAAATATGTTCCGAGAACGGACGAATGGTATAAAACGGGAGACTTTGCAAGGCTTAAGGACGGCAGGCTGTATATTGAAGGCAGACTTAAAGACGTAATCATAAACGAATCCGGAGAAAACATTTACCCCGACGAGCTGGAAGACAGCTTTTTAAATCTCCCCGGAGTCAATATGCTCTGCGCGCTCGGCCTTAACACCGATAAGGCATATGAAGAAATTTCTCTTGTTCTTGATCTAAACGAAAAGAACGAAAAAAGCGCCGCTCTTCTTGCCGATAAAATAAACGAAATCAACCTTACTCTGCCCATTTATAAGCAGGTAAGACATGTGTTTATAGCCGAACAGCCCCTCCCCGTTGCAAACGGAATAAAGGTTAAAAGGCAGGCTTTAAAAAAGCTCCTTGAAAACGGAAGCTTTAAGTGCCTTGTTTTAGACCTTGCAAAAAAATGCCTCTCAGGAAAAGACGGCGCGGCTGCCGCAGACGAATTTGAAGAAAACACCGACCCTCGTTTTTTGGAAATCAAAGAAGAGGTGCGAAACATCTTTGCGGACGTGCTCGTCCTTCCCAAAGAACAAATCGGAGATTTCTCACACTTTGTAACAGATCTCGGCGGAGACAGTCTTTGCGTTATAGGCGTTATAACTCAGCTTGAGGATAAATACAAGCTCACCGTCCCGGACAGCGACATAACAAAAGCGGTAAACGTTTACGAAACCGCGCAGATGGTTTACGAACGTCTGTATGAGGGAAAATAAAAACAATATTATTTCAGAGGTAGCATTTTGAAAAACTCACAGAGCAACCACGATCATAAGCTAAAGGTAATAACCGCAATACTTGCGGCTGCGTTTTGCTTTATAGCCGCAATAGGAACGGTTGTACTCGCAGAGAGCACCGCAATCACCGATGAAAACATTCCCGACGGCAAAGGTGAAATTAAAGAGGAAGACAACGCTCTTTTTCTTTCCGACAAAGAGCTTTCTCAAATAGGCACGGTGCTTGACGAAACCGGCATCTCTCTTATGCCCGATAATTTCGCTTATATTTCTTACGACGACCCCGCCCCCACCGCAACGGATGAGCTTTTGCCCTCTTCTACTCCGGAGCCGCAAACAACCGTTTCCGAGCCGACATACGGGGGCTACCCCCTTTCCGTTCTGTGCGCGTTAAAGCCCGGCGTAAAGGCGGACGCCGTAACCGCTTTGCAGCAGCGTCTTATGGATTTAAGCTATCTTCAAAACGACGAGCCCACAAACTATTACGGCACGCAGACGGCTTACGCCGTGCAGCTTTTCCAATACAGAAACAATCTCTCTCCTAACGGAGCATGCTCCGAAGAGCTTATAAAAAAGCTGTTTGATTCCTCCGCAGGAAAATATCAGGTTTCAAAGGGCGTAAGCGGAACGGACGTAACGGAAATTCAAAAAAGACTTAAGGAGCTTGGCTATCTTTCCTCCGTAACAGGTTATTTTGGAACGGACACGGATACCGCCGTAAAAGCCTTCCAAAAAAACAACGGGCTTACCGCAGACGGACAAGTAGGAAGCGCAACAAGAGAGGCGCTTTATTCTCAAAACGCCGTTCCCGCAAAAACAACAAAGCCTATAAAAACGCAGGCGCCCTCTAAAACTCAAACGCCCTCTAAAACACAAACGCCGTCTAAAACTCAAACGCCTTCTAAAACGCAGACGCCGTCTAAGACGCAAACGCCGTCAAGCGATAATCTGCCTCCGATAAACTCCGCAAAAGCGGCGGAATTTATCGCATATGCCAAAACGCACCTCGGCATGCCCTATGTTCTCGGCGGAAAAGGACCCGATACGTTTGACTGCTCCGGCTTTATATATTACGTATTGAGATACGATATGGGTTATAATTTTTATTATCACACCTCTTACGGCTGGCAGGCGACCTCTTACCCCACCGTCTCAAAGGCGGATCTTCAGCCGGGCGATATACTCTGCTTTGACGGTCACGTCGGAATATATCTCGGAAACGGCAGCATGATAGACGCCTCCTCCGCGCAGGGCAAAATCCGTATTGCATATAACATATGGAGCTCCACCTATTGGACAAGCCATTTCAAATTCGGAAAGAGGTTCTTTACCTCTTAAAAACATTTATATAAGGAGCGCCGCCTCCGGGCGGTTTTTTTATGAATAAAACAGCTAAAAAAACAAAATTCGCGCAGGCAGGAATACTTTTTACCGTAATCGGCGGCATAAGCTGGGGATTTTCCGGAGCATGCGGGCAATTTCTTTTTCAGAACTACAACGTTCCCTCCGCATGGCTTTCCTCCGCAAGAATGTTATTTGCGGGAATTATCCTCATAATATTCGGCTTTATCAAATACAAAAAGCGGATGCTTTCCATATTTAAAAAGCCCAAGGATATATTAAGGCTCGTGCTTTTTTCCGTTTTCGGACTTATGTTCTGCCAATATGCTTATATGACAGCCATATCGTATTCAAATGCGGGAACGGCAACGGTTCTTCAGTCTTTGGGGCCTATATTTATAACGTTCACCGTCTGCATAAGACAAAAGCGCCCGCCCCGTCTAAAAGAAGCTATAGCGATAGTCTTAGCTCTTGCGGGAACATTCCTTTTGGCTACCCACGGCAATTTAAGCTCGCTCGTAATAACCAAAGAGGGGCTTTTATTCGGCCTTCTTGCGGCGTTAGGCGTAAGCCTGTATACTCTTCTTTCTGAAAAAATCGTAGGAGAATACGGTGCGGGAGTCGTTACGGGCTACGGAATGCTCATAGGCGGAATAGTTCTCGGAACCGTTACGGGGAGCTTTAAAGAAAACGTTGATTTAGACGCCTCCGGCATACTCGCCCTTTTAGCGATAATTATTATAGGCACGGTTATAGCCTATACCTTTTATTTGCAGGGCGTGGGAATGATAGGCCCCGTTAAGGCTAGCCTTATTTCCAGCGTAGAGCCCGTTTCTGCGGCTGTTTTTGCGGCGATCTGGCTTAAAACCGCCTTTGCGCCGCTTGATATAGCGGCGTTTGTAATGATACTCGCAACCGTATTTATACTTTCCGAAAGAAAACCCGAAAACGTTTAAAGGCTGATTAAAGCGCGCGCAAAAACGCACGCTTTTTTATTGCGCAAAAGCTGCGTAAATCGGTAAAAGCATCGCCCGCAAAGGAGCTCTTCAATATGGATTTCATGCCGCCGGCTGTATACATGCGCACATTAAAACGCCTAACAGCGTGCATTTGCTATCTTCCGCCCTTAAAAGACCGTACTAATATCTGCTTTTATTTTTATTCGCTATGTAATTTTCCCGCCGCATCCGCATAATATACCCTGCGCCAAAATTCTCGGCTTTCGTATACAAATTTTATGTATTTTCAAACATCATCGGACTGCTTTCGTATTCTTGCGAAAATACTATACGGCACACGCTGTTTCGCTTTCTATTCTCTAAACTGTTTACCGCCGCCTTATTTATGTTTTCTCCAAATGCGTTGTTACGCAGGCAGGCTTCTTTACTTTATCACATTAGGAGTTTTTCTCGCCGTCAAAGCCTTCCTTTCACACGGCTGTCGCACAAAATCAGGCATAAAAAAAGCGCCCTAATGCGGCGCTTTTTATTTACAAGCCCTCTTTTCATATTTTACCCTCTCGGCTTTCTGCAGTCTCAAAAACTTCTGCAAAAGCGCATATGCCTTTTCGTCCGCCTCAGGGTAAGTTTTTTTAATTTCCGAGAGCTCCTTATCCGCCATATCCATTCCCTTTAAAATGAGCTCCGAGAGCTTTTCGCTTGACGCGCCTCCCAGGGTTTTTATCCTGACCGCCGTCCACGTCTCAATCCTTATCCCCGCGGAAAGCTCCCTCGGTATTCCCTCAAACTCCAAAAGAAGAGCGTTCGTTTCATGCGCCGCTTCCTTATATATATTTTGAGTATCGATAAGCTCTTTTATAAAATCCTTATCCTCCGTCACCTTTAAAAGCTCGTCTATGGAATCTATTCCCATCTGTGCGGCTTTTATTACCTCGTGGCAAATCTGTCTTGACTGTTCTTCTCTATTCATTGCAAAATACCTCCTTGTTTTTAAGTATTTTGCCCCGTTCTCGTTTTTTTACTATTTTTTTCTTTTTTAAGCAGCTTTCCGAAAATAACGCCCACTATCGCGCCTATGGCTATTCCCATTAAAGCGTCTTCCAAAAGCAAAACAAGGTTACCCGCTTTTCCCTCTCTAACGGAAAATATTAAAAATCCCGATAAAACATACATAAGCCC
>CAKSBK010000039.1 GCA_934438035.1 uncultured Christensenellaceae bacterium | reverse complement strand
GTGTAGCCTATCGGCGGGGGACACACGGGCAGTCCGCGGCTTGCACGCTCCTTCATACCTCTTTTAACCTCTTGCGCTAAATTTATCAAATAATATTCGTCAGACCATTCGATTATTCTTTCCACCAATGAACCGAAGGGTCCCTCCGGAAGTGATTCCGAAACGCTTATAACTTCAATACCGTTTTTGTGCAGCATTGATTTAAGTACTATACTTTCTTCCTGATTGCGTGCAAAACGGCTGAATTTCCATACAAGGATTATGTCAAAGGGCTTCGGCTTTTTCTTCGTAAGAGATATCAGCCGCATAAATTCGGTACGGTTTGTCATATTTTTACCCGATTTGCCGCCGTCCTCGGCAAAAATATAGTTTTCTATAAGGCTGATTTCGTGCTTAAAGGCATAATCACGGATTATTTTAAGCTGACTGTCAGGGCTGTATTCGGTTTGGTCGTCTGTTGATACTCGGATATAACACGCTGCTGTTTTCATATAGTTCACCTGCCTTTAATTTTTCCCGCTCGTTTTATATGAGCGGGACTTTTTAATTTCCAAAACTTACCTGCTGAATTTTAACGCTCTGCACCCTACAATTAAATAGGGTGATTTTATATGAATTATAAAGACTACAAAAACACACGGGACCTTGTATGGGAAATATTGATACGGGAGCGGATTGACAAGCTGCCGGTATCGGTAAGCGAGCTTTGCCGCAATATGGGAATACCGATAAGGTTGTACAAAAGTACGGACGGCAATTCAGGTAAAAGCTTGATTTTAAACGGACAACCCGTAATATTTGTTAACAGCACCGATACGCCCGAACGACAGCGATTTACCGCCGCCCACGAATTGGGGCATATATTACTCGTTCATGTCGGCAAATACCAATTGGTTAATCGGGAGCCGACAGCAGGGGATAACCCGATAGAACAGGCGGCAAATGTTTTTGCTTCCCGTCTGCTTGCTCCGGCGTGCGTGCTTTGGGGCTGCAATATGCGCACAGCGGACGAAATTGCAGTCAACTGCAAAATAAGCAGGCAAGCCGCCGAATACCGTGCGGAGCGTATGGATATTCTTTATAAGCGCAACGCTTTTTTAACCTCGCCGCTTGAATGTGAAGTATACGAAAATTTCAAGCAGTACATAGAAACACACAAGCTATGATTTAACTGTTCGTCGGTAAAGCGGTTATAAATCCGTAGCTTCGGGTAATGCAGCTATCATCTTTTTAAATAATTCCACTTGTTCGTCGGTAAGGGCACGCTCTTCATATGAGCCGTCCCTGCCGGCGATTTTTATTATGTTTATGTGTTTGTCGATGTCTTCAGTTATTTTAGGTTTCGGTGAATTACACTGTTCCGGCTTGTCTTCCCAACCCATAAGGTAAGCGGGGGTGGTATTTAGTGCTTTTGCAAATAATATTACTTTTTTTTGGTTAATATCTCGTAGCCCTAATTCAATTTTGTTAATTGCAGAGGCGGTTTTGAAACCGACTTTTTCCGCTAACGCTTGCTGAGATAAGCCTTGTTGTTCTCTTAATTGCTTTATTCTATCATATATTGTCATAATATCACCAACTTTATATTACTACTGAATAGCCGTTTTGTCAACAAAATTTGAATTTTTTTCAAAAAACTATTGACAATATGGCTAAACGGTGTTAATATAAGCGTGTAGCCAATATGGCTAAAACGAAAGGAGGATGAATATGCCAACGAACAGCAATTTGTTAAGAGGTCGTATTGCGGAAAAGGGATATACTCAAAAAAAAGTCGCCGAAATGATAGGCATAACATATCAATCATTTTCAGAAAAAATCAATAACAAAAGCCCTTTTAAAGTTAGCGAGATTATTAAACTGTGCGATGTTTTGGGTATAGTTGATAAAGACATTTATTTTTTTGTTAGCAAATAGCCAAAATGGCTATTTTAAAATTCGAGACAGACACCTAAAAAAGAGGTGAGACAGAATGAAAGAACAAATAAAAGTAGTCCCGGTAATCAAAATTGTCTGTCAGATAGGGAATGGAACTACGGAAGACCCATATAGGACAGGCATTGAATACAGGGACTTAAACGGTAAAGTGTTATTCATAACTGAGGCGGAGATTTTAAACAACGAAGAAATCATTTCGGCTGAATTTCAAGGGCGGAGAGAAATGTGAGTTCCACTTCAATATAGTGAATAACGGAAGTTATTAAAACTTTTAGTGTATTTACATCTTTAAAAAACACTGGCGAGGTTTGAAAGCACTTTCGGAAGACCAGTTTCCGTCTGCGACCGATACAATTTAATAACAAGAAGTTTACGGTCATAGGACAAATTCAGAACCACATAAAAGAGAAAAGGAGATGATTATATGGCAAAGGGTAAGCCGATAAAGGTTAATTGCTTTATGCATTTTACAGAGAGCGACCGGACGGTACCTATCGAGGAATTAACGCCGGAGGAATGGGAGTATTGCAACAAGAAAATGGCTGAACGGCTTTCCCGTACAATGTCAGATTATTATGCAACCCATAAAGAGGCTTTTGATTTGCTTTAAAGCAAAAAACGGACAAGCTTTGAAAAGCAATGCCCGAAAAGCGAAAAAAGAACCGCCCCCGCAACACGACTTACGGGGACGGCCTAAATCCAATTGAGAATGCAACCAAATTCACGTTGGAGCATTTATATTTTACCATAGGATTTAGGAAATGTCAAGATTTGAAAGGAAAGAAAAATAAATATGTTTTTAGACGAAAATGCAGCGCGGCTGCTTGTAATTTTAATAATAGCTTTAATGCTTATGATGTTTGCAATGGTAGGCTTTGCTTACGGCCTGCACCTTGAATGCAAGGATTTGGAACGCGAGAACAGAGCTTTAAGACAGTACATAACAACCACACGCGAGACCGGTGAGGAACGCCACGCGGAATACAAGGCGGATTTTGAGCGCCGTATGAAGCAGAACACCGCAGATCCCGCAAGGCACGAGAAGATATGACTATGTTTGATTTTAATATAGGAGAGGGAGCGTAAGCTATGAACGATTTACTTATACACAATGCAGAGGAAAAGTTAAAGAAAGAATTTAAATCCGAAGATCCGAACGATCCCGCGACAATGATACAGAAAAAGGTGTGTGAGGCTTTGGTTTACTTTTGCAAGCAGAGCAAAAAACTCGCAGAGCAAATAATATCTTCGGATAAAAAGTTTTACGATTGTTGCAAGGACATATTCAAAGACACCAAGTCGACACGGTATATATCGGATTTTGACGCATACGGCCGAGCCGTAAAGTTTTATTGTCCTGCTGCGGTTATAGAATTTAATATGAGCATAAAGACAGAGGGTTACGGCGAATCGGAAAGTATTTCATTGCTTGATTTACTGGGGTGAGCGGAATGTTGGCATATAAAGCTTTCAACAAAGGGCTTATTTGCAGAGGGTATAAATTCAAAGCCGGAACGAAGTCGGTGACCGAAGAAGCTAACTGTATTAAAAACGGTTTTCACGCCGCCGAAGATCCGTTAGATATGTTTACATACTATCCGAATACAGAAACCTCGGAATACTGGATTGTAAAGCTTGGCGGTGATATGCACGAAGACGGCAGGGACAGTAAGATAGCCTGCACGGAGCTTACGCCCGTCAGAAGGCTTAAGCCCGAAGAGATTGCCGCCGCCGCATTACTGTATATAAAAAAACACCCGCAGCGCCTGCACCGAAAAGAGTTTTCTTGCAGATGGTTTAGAGTGGCATATGGCAGCAGTCCCAAGCTCTTCGGCAATAAAGGTCAATTTCTTGCTTTTGCAGTTAAGTACAAAAGTGATACCGAATTAAGCATATTCCGGATTGACGGACAGGCTATCGCCGCATTTTTGCAAAAGTGCAGTGAAACCAATGTTATTGCAGATACGGCCGACAAAAAGATAAACATAAAATGCGGCAAAGCAAAAACAAGCCTGCTTTATGCCGAAGCCGAGGATTATCCCAAAATTGAACCTATGCCGGATACTGCAACGACCGTAACGCTCGAAACAAATGAGCTGTTTAACGCCGTAAAAACGGCAGGCTATGCCGCGGCAGACGGGTGGCAAATAAATAATAAAACGGAGTGATTTTGTTATGAAACACATTTTATCTTTTAGCGGAGGTAAAGACTCTACATACCTTGCAATTTACCTTGTAGAAAACAGCTATCCGCTCGACGAAGCAGTTATGTTTGATACGGGCTGGGAATTTCCGCAAATGTACAAACATATCGAAAAAATGCGCGCTTATTTAGAAAATCACGGTGTAAAGCTCACCGTATTAAAACCAAAACGCAGTTTTGATTATTTAATGACCGAAAAACTCGTGAAAGAGCGCAACGGCGGAGGCTGTCATTATGGCTACTCCTGGTGTGGGTTAAAAGGGTGCCGTTGGGGTACTACTGAAAAAACCGCAGCTCTCGACGAATACTCACAGAGAAACGACGGAGCTATTGTGTATATAGGAATTGCAGCAGACGAGCCCGAACGACTCGAAAAAGAGCGCAAATCTTTTAAGTGTTTTCCGCTCGTTGATAATGGAATTACCGAGGCGGAGTGTTTGACGGGTTGCTACGAACGAGGGTTTACCTGGGAGGGGCTATACGAAAAATTAGACCGTGTAAGCTGTAAGTTTTGTGCGTTGAAAAACCTAAAAGAGCTCCGAAATATTTATTTTGATATGCCCGAGGTTTGGGAGGAATTAAGAGAAAAACAAAAGCTAACAAACAAGCCATACAAAGGCGACGGAAAAAGCGTATTTCAGCTTGAGGCTCGCTTTAAGCTCGAAAAAGAACGTCAAGACGCAGGCTTATCAATTACAAATAGAGAGTTTTACTCTTTACTGACGGAGCGATTAAAGCAGCTCACGGACGGAGCGGGAGGTGTTTAATAATGCCGAGTGTATGCTGTTATAACGAGGAGTGTAAATACCTCAAAGGCAACGAATGTATGGCGGATATGATAGAGCTTGACGAGTACGACGCTTGCGGTACCTTTGAAAACTACAAAGACGACGAGGAGTACAAAGCCGAATACTTCATAGCCGTAAATACGAAAGACAAAAGGCGCGGGCGAGCCGCAAAGAGAGGAAAGAAAATTACAATTAACGGAATTGTATTTTTTACAGACTCTCCACCACTCGAGGGAGAAAACGCTATATACATTACGCACGCTCGAACAGGGTTAGCTTGCGGCACCGTTGAATTAGTTAAAAAGCATTGGGAGCAGTTTATAAAAGCTCAAGAGAAAGTCGCAGATATAAACACGCTGCCTCTTGCGGAATATGACGAAAAATCACGTAAGTATTTAATAAAGGAGGTATCGCAATGTGCAAACCCGTAAAGTGCCCGCAATGCGGACACGAATTTACACCCGAGAGGGCTATTAAGTCGGGAGCCTGGACTCCCGAGGAGGACGAGCTGTTACTGAACGGCTACCAAAAGGAGCGGAAAACCATTGCCGAGCTTGAAAAAGAGCTTGAAGAGGAACGAAACAAGCCGGTGCCCGTAGCTGTTGCCGAACCCGACCCTGCCGAAATAAAGAAAATAAAGGACGAAGCTGCCGAAAGCGCCAAAAAGGCAGCCGATAAGGAATTAAGAGCCGCCAAAAAGGAGCTTGAAGAAAAGCATAAAAAAGAGATTGCCGAGGCGACAGAAAAAGCAAAGGCTGATTGCGATAAAGCGGTTGCCGAGTATAAACAAAGGCTTGCCGACATAGACGGCGAAAAAGCCGAAGCCTTGGAACGTGCAAGGCAGCTTGAAAAGCAGCTTGCGGTTTCGTCTTCGGCGGAAACGGTTAAATTTAAGTTTTATTTCGACGCGCTCGACGGGGACTTTAAAAAGATAACCGAAAGCTTAAAAAAACAGTTTGAGGAAAACTCCGAAACCGCCGCAAAGTTTAAAAACGCCTGCTACGGCGCGCTGGATATTATGAAAAAACGGCTTGACGAAATCGGTGCCGAATGAGGAGAAATGTATATGACCGATAAGAAATTTACTGACGAGGAAATTATAAAGTCCTTGGAGTGTTGTAAAAACTGTTGTTGTAAACAATGCGACGAAGAACCTGATTTTCAAGAAGCAATCAACCTTATCAACCACCAAAAGACAGAGATTGAGAGGTTAAAAGATTACAACAGCAATCTGATTGATGCAAATACGGCTTTGTCAAAAGAAATTCTTGAAATCAAAGCCGAAGCATACAAAGAGTTTGCAGAGAAATTGAAAGTTGCCGCTATATCCTGTTCAATTGGTGGCAGATATTATAAGATATTTACAATAAGAGATATTGATAATCTCTTAAAAGAAATGGTTGGTGAGGAAGGTGCTTAACCGAATGAAACAAGTTTTTGTCGAGAGAACAATTCCGATTAAGTGTGACTTTTGCCCGCATTCCTTTTTGGATGCACAAGGAATACTAAAATGCGAAAGCGACGGATGTAAATTGGATGCGGAAATTATCGGTTCTATGTTCAAAAAAATATATGATAAAACGGAGGATTAATCATGTGTAAATATCAAGAGACTATAGAAAATTCGGTGCCTTATTGTACATACACAGGCAGTGCTTGCACTCTCTGCGTTTTAGGCAATGGCAAAACTTTTATGGAAGCCGAAGCGGAGGAAAGGAAAGTAGTGACACAGAATGACTTGTAAAGATATAACTGGACAGCGTTTTGGTAGACTTACAGTGATTTCACGAGCCGAAAACATCGGAAGAACGACACGGTGGAACTGCCTGTGCGATTGTGGGAAAATGACTACAGTTTACAAGAGCCATTTAATATCGGGGAGCGCCAAAAGTTGTGGTTGCCTTAATAGTGAATTGGTTTCAAGTAGATTTTCCACCCATAGAAAAACAAATACTCGCCTTTTTAGAATTTGGCAAAATATGCACAAAAGGTGTGAAAATACAAAACTCAAAGCTTATCACAATTATGGTGGCAGAGGAATTAAGGTATGTGAAGAATGGAAAAATTTTGAGCCTTTTTATTGTTGGGCGATTGAGAATGGATATAAAGAAGATTTAACCATTGACAGAATAGATAATAATGGGAATTACAGCCCACAAAATTGTCAGTGGCTTACATTGAGCGATAATGTAAAAAAACAATGGAAAGACAAGAAAATAAAAAACCTCAGAGGAGTGATAGAATGAGTAAATCTTGTAAAGATTGCCTGTACTATGAAAGGTGCAAGAAGTTAGGAATATTTAATGTTGAAACACTTTCAATATGTGAAGATTTCACCGACCGTTCCGAATGGGTGCATTTACCGTGTACGGTGGGTGACAAAGTTTGGTATATTACCGGAATAGGTAATAAATTAATCAAGCCCGCGATAATAGAGGAAATTATCATAGACAGTAAGGGAATCAAAGACCTATATGTATGTGGTAACGGTTGTAATTTTGAAAATTCATTTGACATTTTTTACCTCACCCGTGAAGAAGCAGAAAAAGCATTGGATGAAAAAAGGGGGTTAAATGAAAGTGATAAGTGAATATTTTGATATTAAAATGCTTGAACATTTTCAAAAGGCGGCGGCAAAATCAAACGAGACTGACGAACGTCTTAAACATTGTCCGCGAGCAACAAAATACAGCACAAATAAATTTTATAACTTTAAAAATAAGCGTAAGGGAGCGAGGAAAAAATGAAGCACTGTGTTTATTTTAAAAATACCAAAAGAGGCTATGCTTTGC
>CAKSBK010000038.1 GCA_934438035.1 uncultured Christensenellaceae bacterium | reverse complement strand
CGTGTCAAGCACGTCTTCGTCCTGAGTAAAATGCGTTCCTCCGCACTTTTTGCAGACCTTCGGCATATCCTCGCAAACCTGCATTTCTCCGCAGTCGGCGCAATAGTAAGCGGGAATCCTGTGACCCCACCAAAGCTGACGGGAAATACACCAGTCTCTTATATTTTCCAGCCAATTATAATATATTTTATCAAATCTCTCGGGAATAAATTTTATCTGACCCGAACGAACCGCTTCTATAGCGGGCTTAGCAAGCTCCTTCATGGAGACAAACCACTGTCTTGAAATAAGCGGTTCAACCGTGCTGTGGCAGCGGTAGCATGAGCCGACGTCATGAGAATAATCCTCTATTTTAACGAGCGCCCCTAAATTTTTAAGCTCCTCAACTATCGCCTGCCTTGCTTCAAGAGCTTTCATTCCCGCAAATTTTCCGCAGTCGTCCGTCATACGTCCGTCGTCCGTCATAACTCTTATCATCGCAAGATTATGGCGAACCGCAACCTCGTAATCATTAGGGTCGTGCGCAGGGGTCATCTTAACCGCGCCCGTTCCGAACTCCATATCTACGTATTCGTCCGCAACAACGGGTATAGGCTTATTGACTATGGGCAGAATAACATTTTTGCCGACAAGGTCTTTATATCTTTCGTCTTTAGGATTGACCGCAACGCCGGTGTCTCCGAGCATCGTTTCGGGACGGGTTGTCGCAACGACGACGCTCGTCGTTCCGTCCTCGCTTACATATCTTACATGCCAAAGATGAGAAGCCTGTTCTTCATACTCAACCTCCGCGTCGGAAAGCGCCGTACGGCAGGTCGGGCACCAATTTATAATTCTGTTGCCTCTGTAAATAAGCCCTTTATTGTAAAGACGGATGAAAACTTCCTTAACCGCTCTCGAGCAGCCCTCGTCCATAGTAAAGCGCTCTCTTGACCAGTCGCAGGAAGAGCCTAACTTTTTAAGCTGAGTAACTATTCTTCCGCCGTAGCTTTCCTTCCACTGCCAAGCGCGCTGCAAAAACGCCTCTCTGCCTATATCCTCTTTTTTTATTCCCTCCTTTGCCATTTGATCGACTATTTTAACCTCTGTCGCAATGGAGGCATGATCAGTACCCGGAACCCATAAAGCCGCATATCCCTGCATTCTCTTAAACCTTATGATTGCGTCCTGCATCATATTATCAAGCGCATGTCCCATATGCAGCTGTCCCGTAATATTCGGCGGAGGAATAACTATAGTAAAGGGTTTTTTGTTTTTATCAACCTCTCCTCTGAAATATCCTCTCTCCATCCAGCGATCGTAAAGCTTCTGCTCAACTTCTTTATGATCATACGCCTTTTTTAGGTTTTCGTTTGCCATTATTTTTTTCCTTTCCAAAAAAGTATTATTGTCTTTTTAAATGTAAAAAATCCACTCGCCCGTATAAGGACGAATGGACCGTGTTACCACCTTATTTCCGCCGCAAAAAGCAGCGCTTTTATGGGCTTTAACGCGCCCGTCCGCCGTTAAAAAACGGTTGCTACGCAAACAACTTCACAAGCACGCTGCCCGAGGCTCTCAGCAACCCCTCTTCTCTTAAGCACCGCATGTCATCGTTACTACTTTTGCATCAATCGCAAATCATATTGAATTGTTTTCTTTACCTCCCGCCGGCTCAAAAAACATATGCCCGTTTTTTACAGCATATTGTATAAGTGAAAATACGGCGAATACCAATGCAACGTATATTGCGTAAAGATAATACGGCGCCCAGTATTTATATAAGAAGCCGGAGGCTATGGATACGTTTAAAATAAACGAAGCTGCTTTTCCGAATTTGTTTGAAGGAGCGCTTCTTCTCTTGACTTTTAAAAGTATTCCCCCGCCGATTATCATTATAAGCTCTTTTGCAAAGACCACTATAAGCACCCAAAGGGGAACTATCTTTTTAACGGCAAACATTATTATAACGCCAACCGCCATTAATTTATCTGCAAGAGGATCAAGCCAAATTCCCGTTTTTGTTATAAGATTAAAATGTCTCGCAATATAACCGTCAGCAAGATCCGTAAGCTCCGCAACTATAAAAATTATGAGAGCGGGAATCATTAAATCATTATATATCAATACTAAAGTTACGGGAACAAGCACTATTCTTATTACCGTTAGTATGTTGGGAAGATTTTTTAATTTTGAATCCATAATTTTCTCCATTATTTCACTTTTCTAATTATAATACAATAAAATCCGCTTTTCAAGTAAAAGAGGTTAATTTAACTTCTTAAGTTTAAATTGCGCCTTATTAACAATATAAATACGCAATTCTTTACAAATTCTTTGTTTCGGGTTAAAATATTTTTTTAGGAGGAATTGTATGGATAATTACAAGGAGCTTTTAGCCGAGCTGAAAAAAGCGTATCCGGACGCAAAACCGGCGCTTAATTTTAAAAACGCATACGAGCTTTTGGTTGCGACCATTCTTTCCGCACAATGCACCGACGTAAGGGTAAACAAAGTCACCTCCGAGCTTTTTAAAAAATATCCCGACGCCGAAGCCTTAAGCAAATGCGATTTATCAGAGCTTGAGCAAATTATTCACAGCTGCGGCTGTTATAAAATAAAAGCAAAGAACCTTAAAAACGCTGCGGCGGATATTGTAAATAAGTTTTCAGGACAAGTTCCCAAAACCATGGAGGAATTGACAACGCTCCCCGGCTGCGGAAGAAAAACCGCAAACGTAGTTATGTCAAACGCCTTTAAAATTCCCGCAATAGCGGTTGATACGCACGTTTTTCGCGTCTCAAACAGGCTGGGGCTCGCAACCGCAACCGACGTTTTAAAAACAGAAGAGCAATTAAGAAAAAATATACCGAGAGAGGATTGGTCAGACGCTCACCATTGGCTTATATACCACGGCAGACAGGTTTGCTCTGCGAGAAATCCCAAATGCGATATCTGCACGCTTAAAGCGTATTGCAGATATTATAAAGGAAAGGACAACAAATGATAGTAGATTCTGCAAGAATTTTTATTAAAGCGGGAAACGGCGGAAACGGCGCGGTTTCATTTCACCGTGAAAAATACGTGGCAAACGGAGGTCCTGACGGCGGAGACGGCGGCACCGGCGGAGACATAATTTTTTTAGCCGACAACAGCACGAGAACGCTTATAGATTTTCAGTATAAAACAAAATATTCCGCACAAAACGGAGAACAGGGAAAAGCAAAAAATATGAGAGGAAAAAACGGCGAAGCTCTTGTAATTAAAGTTCCCGTGGGAACCGTCGTTATTGACGACGAAACAAAAAGAGTTATAGCCGACCTTTCTTACGAGGGAGATAAACGCGTCGTTTTAAGAGGCGGAAAAGGCGGAAAGGGAAACGCGCGCTTTGCCACGCCCACGCGCCAAGCTCCGAGGTTTTCCACGCCCGGAAGAAAAACGGTGGGGCACCACGTTATTTTAGAGCTTAAATCAATTGCGGACGTTGGGCTTATAGGCTTTCCGAGCGTGGGAAAATCCACCATTCTTTCCGTTATAAGCGCAGCCAAGCCCAAAATCGCCGCTTATCATTTTACGACCTTAAACCCCAACCTCGGCGTTGTTAAGCACAGAAACGAAAGCTTTGTCGCCGCGGATATTCCCGGGCTTATCGAAGGCGCAAGCGAGGGCGCGGGGCTGGGTCACAAGTTTTTAAAGCATATTGAAAGAACGCGGCTTTTAGTTCACGTCATAGACGCAAGCGGAATGGAGGGACGCTCCCCCATAGACGATTACGAAAAAATACGCGCGGAGCTTTATAACTACTCCCCGCTTCTCGCCGAAAAGCCGGAAATAATAGCGGCAAACAAGCTTGACGTTTCCGAAGAGAACTATGCTCAAATTAAAGACTACTTTAACGGCAAGGGTATTAAAGTATATCCTATTTCCGCAGCGACTCGCAATGGTATCGACGAGCTTTTGGACGCCGTTTTAGAAGAGCTTAAAAAGCTTCCTCCCGTAAGCGCTCTTGAAGAAGACGGCGTTATTGAAGAATGGATGTTAGGCTCCGGCCCCTTAACGTTTGACGTTTCAAGAGGAATGGACGGCATCATGGAGGTGAACGGCAGCGCTGTTGACAGCATATTTGAAAGAATCGATCCCGACGACCCCGACAGCTTAAGACATTTTGAAAAGCTGCTAAACGACATGGGCATAATAGAGGCTTTAAGAAATGCGGGAGTCAAGGACGGAGACGAAATTCGCCTAAACGGCGAAACATTTGATTTTGTAGACTGATTTAAGGAGATATAATATGACAAGTTCCGAAAGAGCAAGATTAAGAGGCGAAGCAAACACCTTAAGTCCCATAATACACATAGGCAAGGAAGGCGTAACCGAAGCTGTTTTAAAGCAAGCTGACGACGCTCTTTCAGCAAGAGAATTAATTAAAGGCACGGTGCTTAAAAACTGTGAGCTTACCGCAAAAGAAGCTTTAAACGAGCTATGCGAAAAATTAGACGCGCAGCCCGTTCAGGCAATAGGAAGAAAGTTTACTCTTTACCGCGAAAAGCCGGAAGAAGAATAAATCGCAAGCGGAACCGTTTCCGCTTTTTTTAATAAAAAATTTACCAAATGCATACGTCTCATGCTTTTATATATTCGTAAAATTTGGTATTATATATTTATATTTAGAACGTATTGGAAAACGACATGAAAAGAATTAAAGATTTTACGGCGATATTCGTCTTTTTTGCTTGCACGCTCTTATCGGTGTGCGGCTGCAATAAAAATCTCCCGGCAATAATCGAAAACAGAGCTCCGGAAGAAGCGCTGTTGACCGTTGCGGGCGAAACCGTTATGACTGTATTTGACTATAACAGTCTTGTTTACGAAAACAGCATATCGGCAGAATATTTGGGAACGCAGCAGGCGGACAAGGACGTCCTTTTTAAAACCGCCGCAGAATACGCCTGCGCTGCGTTTTTTTCCGAGCTTTACGGAACCTCTGCAAATAAGGCCGAGCTTTACGAAAGCTTTGACAACGATATATCCGAAGCTAAGAGCAATCTTGATTCGAACACGCTGAAATATCACGCCGCAATGCAGAAGGCGCTCGGCTTAAGCGATGAAGAGTATAGAGAATGGGCGGTTAACCGCAGCTTTATATACAAAAGCGCGCAGAATCTTACGGACGACATCGGCAGCACGTTTAAAAACATTACCGACAGCGAGCTTATGAAGCAGGCAATATGCGAAACGCTTTTGCAGATGACGGAGGAATACGGCGTAAGCTGTACGTTCGAGGGGTATTTAGACTACTCCCCCTCGTTTGAAAATATAGTCTGAGCTTTAAAGGGAGGAAAATTATGCAAGGCAAAAACGGAACCAAATACGATTTAAGGTATTTAAAGCTGTTATCAAAGGAATATCCCAATATTCAGGCTTGCTGCACGGAAATAATAAACCTGCAGGCAATATTGAACCTGCCTAAGGGTACCGAACACTTTATGAGCGACATTCACGGAGAAGACGAAGCGTTTATACATATTTTAAACAATGCCTCCGGAGTAATACGCGAAAAGGTTGACGACATTTACGACGGTGTGCTCATTAAAAAAGAGCGTGACGCAATTTGCTCTTTAATATACTACCCCGAAAAAAAGCTGTCCGAAATCACCTCCAAGCACGAAGACCTTTCGGAATGGTACGAGGTAATGCTTTACCGTCTTATAGACATATGCCGTGAAATCACGTCTAAATATACCCGTTCAAAGGTAAGAAAAGCCCTCCCGAAAGACTTTGAATATATAATTGACGAGCTTTTAAACACCAATTATTCAGATAAAAACAAAGAAGCGTATTATGAAAACATCATAAAGACGATTATCAGCATAGACCGTGCGAACGAGTTTATAATAGCGCTGTGCAACCTAATTAAACGCATGGCGGTTGACAGGCTGCACATCGTCGGAGATATATTCGACAGAGGTCCTCACCCCGAAATTATTTTAGATAAGCTCATGGAGCATCACTCCGTGGATATACAATGGGGCAACCACGACGTTTTGTGGATGGGCGCAGCCTCGGGAAGCGCCGCATGCATCGCAAACGTATTAAACAACTGCTTAAAATACGATAATTTAAACGTCGTTGAAGACGGCTACGGAATAAATCTTCTTCCTCTGGCTCTTTTTGCCAGCCAAACTTATTCCGACGCCAAACGCTTTCGTCCGAAAAGCATTGCGATAGAATCATATTCTTCAAAGGATATAGATCTTCTTTCGCAAATGCATAAAGCGATATGCGTAATACAATTTAAGCTTGAGGGTCAGCTTATAAAGCGTCATCCCGAGTTTAAAATGGACGACAGGAATATGCTTTTACGAATAAACCCCGCCGACATGACAATCGACATAGACGGAAATACATATTTCCTCGAGGATACGGATTTCCCGACAATCGACTTTAACGACCCCAACAGGCTTACCCCCGAGGAATCCAAGCTTGTAAGCCAGCTTATTCATGCATTTAAAAATTCCGAAAAGCTGCAAAAACATATAAGCTTTCTTTTAACGACAGGCTCTATGTATCGCTGCTTTAACGATAATCTTCTTTTCCACGGCTGCGTACCTTTAAACGAAGACGGTTCGTTTATGTCTCTTAACATAAACGGAATGGAATTTAAAGGTAAAGAGCTTTTTGACCAAGCCGACAAAACCGTAAGGCGCGCTTTTCTTCCGGACGAACAATCCTCAATGAAAAAGTACGGGCAGGATTTCCTCTGGTTTTTATGGTGCGGAAGAAATTCGCCGCTATTCGGAAGAGACCATATAACGACCTTTGAAAGGTTTTTAGTCGCCGCCCCCGAAACGCATACGGAAATCAAAAACTCATATTACAAATACTATAAAGACGAGAATTTTTGTGTAAGTCTGCTTAAGGAATTCGGAATTACAAACGAACGTGCGAGAATCGTAAACGGCCATATCCCCGTAAAGGTTAAAAGCGGCGAAGGTCCGGTTAAGGCGAACGGCAAGCTCATAGTTATTGACGGCGGCTTCTGCAAAGCATATCAGTCTGTAACCGGAATTGCAGGCTACACCATGTTCTTCTCCTCCCTCGGAATAAGAATTTCGGCTCATCAGCCGTGGTGCGGTCTGGAAAAGTGCATAAGAGAAAATATCGACATGACCTCCGAAACCGTCATAAGAAACGATTATCCTGCAAGAATACTCGTAGGACAAACGGATACCGGAAAAGAGCTTAAGCAGAATATCGATGAGCTTGACGCACTTTTAAACGCCTACAGAACCGGCGTTTTGCCGCAAACCTTTAAAAAATGAAACGTTTTGTCTCTTTCATTATTATTTTTGCAGTGCTTTTCTCCGTATGCTCCTGTTACCCAGGCGACGCCGATTATTACGAAACACGCTTTGACGAGCTTGATATACACGGAAGAATCAACGAAGCTGCGTATGCGATAGAGCATAACAGCGCTAATGCGCTGACCGTTTTTCAGCTTAAAAAAGCGGCGGAGGATCTTAAGTTTTTAAACACTCACGGAAACGGACATATTGAAGACATTAATAAAGACTTTATATCCGCAGTGAATATGCTTACCGTCGCAGCGGAAAAGCAAATTGCGCAGGAAGAGTATTTGTCTTATTACGAAATGGCAAAGGAACAATACAATCTTGCAAATTTGGAACTTGATACATATAAAGTATCCGTTCCGGAGGATTAAACATGACGCAGGACGAAAAATACATGAAGAGCGCTTTAAAAGAAGCGCAAAAG
>CAKSBK010000037.1 GCA_934438035.1 uncultured Christensenellaceae bacterium | reverse complement strand
ACATTAGGAGTTTTTTCCTCACCGCTTAAGCTTTTTTGAACCACGCGACTATCGCGTGGTTTTCGGTATACAAAAAAGCCGGGCGGCTTTAGCCGTCCGGCGTTAAACCATGCGCTATTCAACAGATTTAAGCGCTTCTACCATATCTATTTTTTTAAGCTTGAAATACATTACGAAATTAACCGCAAGCGCAAAGCCTACCGTTAACAGCGCCGCATACACATAGCTTAACGGGTTTACAACTCTTCCGAACATTACGGAAGAAACCTCTACGGTATGAATGACATATGAATGTAAAAACGTTCCGCCTATGCAGCCTAATATTATGCCTATTCCCGTAAGAATAAAGTTTTCTCTATATACATAAGAAAGCACTTCATTGTCATAAAAGCCCAAAACCTTAATAGTAGCAATTTCCCTGTATCTTTCACTGACATTTATATTGGTAAGATTATATAAAACCAAGAAGCACAGCGCCGCTGCCGAGACAATAAGCACAAGCACAACGAAGTTTAAAGATTCAAGCATATTTGAAAACGTATCAAATATATCGGAAGTAAAGCTTACGTTTATAACTCCGTCGGTTTTAAGCACATTCTTTGCCAATAAATCCTCGTCGCAGCCCTCTTCAAGGTGAGCGTAAATTACGTTTTTTTCACACTTTTCACCGAAATACTCCTCATACTGCGCCGTAGTCATGTATGCGTAATGCATTGCGTAATGCTCTGTTATTCCCTCTACCTTAACGGGAGTTTTTTCCGCTCCGTTAACGACATATACCGTATCTCCCACTTTGGCGCCGAGAATATTTGCCATTTTTTCCGTAAGCACAACGCCGCCGTCTTCAAGCTCAACCGGCTGTTTTGTAATTCTGTTTCTTAAAGTAATAAATCCGTTTATATCCTCTTTTGAATCAAAAGCAGTTAAAACCGCAGTTACTTTTTGCCCGTCAAGCTCTATTTCCGCGCTTTTCATAAACCCGGAGGCGCAGCCCGAAACCCCGCTTTCTTTTTCAAGGCTCTTCATATATTCTTCAGCGTCTATTCCGTTGGTCGTAACCATAAGGTCATAGTTATAAATATCGTCAAATTGATAAACGAGAATATTCGTTACGCTGTCTTTAACTCCGAAGCCCACCAAAAGCAGCGCCACGGCGGCGCCTATTCCGAACACCGTCATTATAAAGCGTTTTTTATATCTGAATAAATTTCTCGCCGTAACCTTTTTAGTAAAGGACATATGCTTCCAAATAAAGCCGATTCTCTCCAAAAGCACTCTTTTTCCCGCCTTCGGCGCCTTTGGACGCATGAGCTTTGCCGGATAGCTTTTAAGAGAGGCAGAGCATGCAATATACGCCGCTAATGTAGTTATAACAACGGCTATCGCCGCCGAGGTTACAGCGGTTGCCGGATAAAAGCCTATTACAAGCGACGGCATATTAAACATTATACCGTACGCATGGAATATAACGCTCGGGAATATCCTTATTCCCAAAAATACGCCTACTACGCTGCCCACAACGCTCGCAAGCGCCGCATATATAATATATTTTAAAGCTATTGCGCCGTTACCGTATCCTATCCCCTTAAGCGTGCCTATGAGCATTCTTTGCTCTTCAACCATTCTCGTCATGGCGTTTAAGCTTACAAGCGCCGCAACTATCAAAAACAGCGCGGGGAAAACTCTCGCCATAGCGTCCATTCTGTCCGCAGCGTCTACGTAATCGGAATAACCGTAACAAGCGGAGGAACGGTCCTGAACATACCATACCGGCTTTTTTAAATCGTCAAGCTGCTTTTTAGCATCGTCAATCTGCGTCTGTGCGTCTTTAAACTTTGCCGCAGCTTCTTTCTTTTTGTCTTCATATTCTTTATTTCCGTCATTAAGCTTTTTCTTTGCGGCGTCAATTTGACCCTTTGCCGAAGAAAGCTGTTCTCTTGCGTTTAAAAACGTATCCTTAAGCTGCAGCTCTTCCGCGTTAAGCTTCTCTTCCGCCGCATTTAACGCCGAATAAACCCCGTTTAAGCTTTCGTTTGCGTAAGAAAGCTGCTTTTTAACCGCATCAAGCTTGGCTTTGTTTTCGTTAAAAGCCGCCTGCTGAATTTGGAGAGTCCCCTCCATTTGCGCAATTTTCGGTTCAAGCGTATCTATCGCCGTGTTAAACGCCGCCTTTTGAGCTTCAAGAGACTTTTTCGTTGCCTCGCACTGCTCTTTTCTTTTCAAAAGCTCCTGCCTTTTTTCATCGGAAATAGACGAATCCGAAAGCGCCTCGTCAATAGCCGAAATGTTGTCGTTTACCGCCGTAAGCGAAGCGTTCACGTCCTTTAAGCTTTCCTTGTATCCCAAAAGGTCGCTCTTGCTTTTTTCTATAAGCTTATTAAAACCGTCAAGCTCGCTTTGCGCTTTATTGAGCTCTTCAATACTTTTATTATACTGCTCTGCGTTCTTATTATATTCAGCAAGACTTTCTTCATAAGCCGCCTTGTTTTTTAAAAGCTCGTTTTTTGCCTCTTTAAGCTTTTCATCTGCCGCAGTTTCGTTCGTAATCAATTCCTGCTCGCTTGATTTAATGCTCTTTTCGTTTAACGCAAGCTTGTTTTTATTCTTTATAAGCTCGTTCTTTGCGTTTTCAAGCTCTTTTTCCGCCTCACTTTTTTTATCGTCAAGCTCGCTTTGAGATTCCTCTATCTGCTTTTGAGCGTCCAAAATTATCTCGTCATATCTCTTTGCCTCTCTTACGCTTGCAATTTCGTTTAAGCTGTCTCTTGCTTCCTCTATAAGCGCATCATATTCCTCCGAAAAGCAATTAAGCTTTTTTGCGCCCTTAACGGTAATATATACGTCGGTATACACCTCTGTGCTAAAGCATTTTTCGCTCAGAAACGCCACGCCGACAACCGTTCCCGAGCCTATAGTGCTTGAGCCGTAATCAAAAGAAATAAGGTAAGGACTGTCAACCACGCCCACAATGCTGTAGGTGTCGTTTTTAAGAGTATCTTTAATATCGCCTTTGCCGCTTTTAAACGTTACCTTATCGCCTACCGACAAGCCAGAGTCCTTTGTTTTTCCTCTTAAAATGACGCACTCGTCTTCTTTTTGCGGCATTCTGCCCGAATACAGCTTAACCTTGTTTAACGCGTCGTCTTTTTCCGATATGCCGTAAAGCTTTATTACCTCGTCCTGTCCGTCGTGATTAACAAGAACGTCCGTGCTGTAGCCCGGCATTACTTCTTCAGCATATCCGTTTTTTCTGATTGCGGCGATATCGTTTTCGGAAAAACCCATGGTTGAAAGAATGTGTATATCCGAAAGCGCATATTCGTCAAAATAATCGTCCGCCGTTTTATGCATATCCGGGCACGTCGCCCTTAAGCCCGCAAAAAACGCCACTCCCAGCATAACTATAAGCAATATGGATATAAACCTGCCGAAAGATTTTTTTATTTCCGCAACGGAATCTTTAAAAAGCGCTTTTTTCATATTACCACTCCAGCGTTTCAACGGGCTTGGGTTCAGGATTTATTTCATTTGAAACGACCTTGCCGCTTTTTATTCTTATCAGTCTGTCCCCCATCGGCGCAAGCGCAAGATTATGAGTTATTACTATTACGGTCATTTTAAACTCTCTGCAGGTATCCTGCAAAAGCTTAAGTATGTTTTTTCCCGTTATATAATCAAGAGCACCCGTAGGCTCGTCGCATAAAAGAAGCTTCGGATTTTTGGCAAGCGCTCTTGCAATAGCTACCCTTTGCTGCTCTCCTCCCGAAAGCTGAGCGGGAAAATTTGACATTCTTTCCTTAAGCCCTACCTTTTCCATTATCATCTTCGGGTCAAACGGCTGCTTGCAAATCTGCGTGGCAAGCTCAACATTTTCAACAGCCGTAAGGTTTTGAACCAAATTATAAAATTGGAATACAAAGCCTATATCATATCTGCGATAGGTAATAAGCTGTTTTGAGGTAAATTTGTCCACTCTTTGAGAGTCAACCGTAACCTCGCCCGAGGTGCAGGTATCCATCCCTCCCAAGATATTTAAAAGCGTGCTTTTTCCCGCGCCGGATTCTCCTGCGATTATAACAAACTCTCCCTTTTCGACGGAAAAGTCCACTCCGCAAAGCGCGTTTATTTCCACTTCGCCCATCTTATATTGTTTCGTTACTCCCGAAAACTCAATGTATGACATATTTACCTCCGAAATTTTCTTTTATTTAATCGCCTCTCTTAAAGGTTCAAGGTCTATTCCGTCGTATTTTTTAAGTTCTTCCAAAAGCATCGCCGCTATCTTTTTAACGTCGCCTTTTGCGTCCGACTCTATGTTTATGGGTATGAGCGGGTCATGCAGACTCATTCTTACTAAAAACCAGCCGTTAAGCACCGTAACCCTTACTCCCTCGTAATTGTCCTTTGCAATCTGCCAGCCCTCTTTTTCTTTAGCCGTCTTTAAAACGCCGTCAATAACCTTTTCTCCCGCCGCTTTAAAGTCCTCTTTTGTTATTTTAAGCCTTATTTCACACGCCTCGGCAGGCTCCTTTAAAGTGCTTATAAGGTGAGATATGCTCTTATTTTGTTCTCTTAACTGCGCAAGCTTTATAATGAGCTTCGTTACAAGATATGCGCCGTCGTCAAGGAAATAATTCTCCTTTAACGCCGCATGTCCCGAAGTTTCTATCGCAAGCTCGGCGTCCACACCCAAAGCATTTAAACGGACCGCTTCGTTAATAACATTTTTATAGCCTCTCTTAAAGCGATGATGCACTCCTCCCAAAGAAGCTATAAAATCCGCAAGGCCGGATGAGGTTACTGAATCCGTAACTATTGTTGCGCCCGGGTGCGTTTCCAAAATTATTGCGGAAATCATGGCTATAAGTCTGTTTCTGTTAACCGGCTTTCCCTCGTCGTCAACCGCGCCCGCTCTGTCTACATCAGTATCAAAAATAATTCCGAAATCTGCGTTTGCTTTTTTAACCGCCTCGGTAACCGCCGCCATAGCGTCTTTATCCTCCGGGTTCGGAATATGGTTGGGAAAGCTCCCGTCCGGCTCTAAAAACTGCGAACCGCTTATATCCGCTCCCAAAGGCGCAAGAACGCCTTTCGCATAAAAGCCGCCTGCTCCGTTTCCTGCGTCAACGACTATTTTCATACCCGAAAGGGGCTTCTCTTTTCCCGTTTCTTTTTTTATTTTGTCGGCAAGATGCGCGGAATAAACGCTCATAAAATCAATATTTTCAATGCTTCCGCCCGCACTTTTTTGGGGCTTTTCGCCTTTTGCAAGCTCTATTAAAGCCTTTATATCCGATTTATCAAGACCTCCTTCGCAAGTAAAAAACTTAAGTCCGTTTCTGTTCCACGGAAGGTGGGAAGCCGTTATCATAATCGCTCCGTCATACATAAACCCTTCTGTTACGGTAGTCATAAACATTGCCGGAGTAGAAGCCATTCCCGCGTCAAAAACCCTTGCGCCCGCTTCTTTAAGCGCATTTGCCGCAGCGCTTAATATTCTCGGACCTGAAAGCCTTGAATCTCTTCCTATTGCAATTTTCAGCTCTTCTTTTTTTGTTTTATTTTTAAGCCATGTAAAAAACGCTCCCGCAATAAGGCTTACTGCATCGTCGGTTAAATTCACTTCTCCCAATTCGCTCGCGCTTCCTATGCCTCTTATATCGCTTCCGTTTTGTAATTTTTCAAGTTCCATAGTCTGCTCCTTTAAAAAATCTTACAATTATATTTTTAACTATATTTTACAACATTTTTATACCGATTTCAAAGCAGTTTTGATATTTGCCGCATAATGCTTCTATTTTGTTGAAATATAATAAAAAAGCTGATAAAATATATAAGTCGCAATGACTTTTAAGTAAGATTTTATTAATTGAGGATGGTATATATATGGCTAAGGTAGACGTTAAAACGCTTTACAGAAAAAGCGAGGATTATGTCGGCGGAGAAGTAACCGTAAGCGGCTGGGCAAGAACCGTAAGAGATTCTAAGTCGCTCGGTTTTATAGAGCTGAACGACGGCACGTTCTTTAAAAATCTTCAGATTGTCTTTGAAGACAGCGTCATAGACAATTTTAAAGAAATAGCGAAGCTCGGCGCGGGAAGCGCAGTAACCGTAACGGGAAAGCTCGTCGCAACTCCCGAGGCTCGCCAGCCTTTTGAGGTAAAAGCGGAAAAAATAGAGGTTAACGGAGAATGCCCTTCCGATTATCCGCTTCAGAAAAAGCGCCACAGCGTAGAATTTTTGCGTTCGATTGCGCACCTTCGTCCGAGAACAAACATGTATTCCGCAGTTTTCAGAGTGCGTTCCGAGGTCGCTTTTGCAATACATAAGTTTTTTAATGAAAAAGGCTTTGTTTACGTTCATACACCGCTTATCACCGCAAGCGACTGCGAGGGTGCGGGAGAAATGTTTCAGGTAACCACTCTTGACCTTGAAAATCCTCCGAAAACAGAAGACGGAAAGATAGACTACAGCCAAGACTTTTTCGGCAAAAAGGCAAGCCTTACGGTTTCCGGTCAGCTTGAAGCGGAAATTTACGCAATGGCTTTTAAAAACATATATACTTTCGGACCTACTTTCCGTGCGGAAAATTCCAACACTCCGAGACATGCCTCTGAATTTTGGATGATTGAGCCCGAAATGGCGTTCGCCGAGCTTTCAGACAACATGGACGTTGCCGAAGAGCTTTTAAAGTATATTATAAACCACGTTTTGACCACGCTTCCAGAAGAAATGGAATTTTTTAATAAATTTGTGGATCCCGGCCTTCTCGACAGGCTTACAAACATCGTCTCCAACGAGTTTGCACGTATTACATATACCGAGGCGATAGATATTCTTGAAAAGAGCGGTCAAAAGTTTGATTACCCGGTTAAATGGGGCATTGACCTGCAAAGCGAACACGAAAGATATATAACCGAAAAGGTTTACGGCAAGCCCGTATTCGTAACCGGATACCCTAAAGAAATCAAAGCTTTCTATATGCGCTTAAACGACGACGGAAAGACGGTTGCCGCAATGGATCTTCTCGCCCCCGGCGTAGGCGAAATAATGGGAGGCTCACAGAGAGAAGAAAGGCTTGATATTCTGGAAAAGAGGATTGAAGAACTCGGTATGGATAAACAAGATTACTGGTGGTACCTCGAATTAAGAAAATTCGGCGGCGTTAAGCATTCGGGCTTTGGCCTCGGGTTTGAGCGCGCAATAATGTATTTAACCGGAATGGGCAACATAAGAGACGTCCTTCCTTTCCCGAGAACACCCAAATCCGCAGAGTTTTAAAAAGCAAGAGACGGCGTATACGCCGTCTCTTTTATGTTTATAAATATCCCGCCTGCTTTAAAAGATATTCCCATAAAAGAGGCCCCGTTACTCCGTTAACGGGAAGACCTGCTCTTGCTTGCAGCTTTCTTACCGCCTGCGCCGTAGGCTCGTCGTAAACTCCCGTTTCCTCAATAACGCCTATATTGTCGTCATAACGCCCTATGACGTTTATAAGTCTTTGAAGAGAATATACGTCTTCTCCCCTCGCGCCGCTTGTAAGGAGCCTTCCGGGAAAGACGTCATAGCCCAAGTCTGAAAGTCCTTCCGGCATTTCTTCAATAATCGCCGCATATTCACGCTGCATTTCATTCCACGTCGGTTTATCAACCCTGCCTGTTACGGGAAGCCCTCTTTTTTGCTGAAAAGCTTTTACGGCCTTATCCGTCGCTTCCCCGAAATAGCCGTCCACATCTATATACGGAATCTCCGGATCAAAGGCGCCTATAAGCGCAAGAT
>CAKSBK010000036.1 GCA_934438035.1 uncultured Christensenellaceae bacterium | reverse complement strand
CATAAGAATAGCAAGAACGAGTGTAATAAGTTTCTTCATTTTTGTTCCTCCTAGGAATAATATTATTATACTTCCGCATTCCTTTTGCGGAAATTTAGAAACCATGTTGAAATCAAATATCGCTATATAATTTTCAATGTACGGATAATCCTGAATTAATTCACAGATTATCAAAATGTAAAACTTTTATCGAAAACGAACAATAAGTTCATTAAAAATTCATAATTTACAATATTATTATCACACACATTGTCAATATTGTCAACACTTTTTTTATAACTTCACCGAGGTAACTTTTTCCTTTAAATTATACCGTTCATATGTTCTCTATATTGCATGAGCGATGTGATATATATATTATACATTTACAGAATAAATAGTCAAGCGCTTTCAGCTTAGTTCGTTTGTACACTTTTTAATAATTGGAGCGCCGTTTTTGCTTGGCGCTCCGTTTTTGTCTTAATTAAGGCATTTTTTTAATATGCATTACTTGCATATAAGCGCTTTTCCCGGCGTCATGAGCGCAAGTTCAACTTCCGGAGCAAGCTCCGGGAAGCATCTTATGGCGTCAATCGGGTCTCCGCCCTCTCCCTTATGCATGGGGAAAGTCCAGAAATGGTGCGGTATGCACACCTTAGAGCCAAGGTCAACGGAAAGCCTTGCGGCGTCCGCGGCGTTCAAATTGCCGAAAGCTCCGTTTATCGGGAGAAGCGCAACCTCGGGTTTAGCGTCAACCGCCGCCTTAAGCGCGTCTAAATTATAGCAGGTATCTCCGCTGTAATAAACCTTTGTGAACCCGAAATCAAAAATAAAGCCCATAGCGTTGGGTGCAAGCGGTCCGTGATCCGCCTTTGTGCAGATAACCTTAAATTCGTCGAATTCAAGAATGTCGCCCGCTTTTATCTCTTTAATGCCGGTAACGTCAATATCCTTGTCTTCGGCTTTTTTTATAGAATCCGCATTAGCAAAAATATCAGTTTTTTCACATGCGACGAATACGGGGAGCGCGTCAAGGTCCCAATGATCCTCATGCTCGTGTGAAGAGAAGAGATAGTCAAACTCTATCTCGTCAGGGTCGCACAGCGGCGCAGTCATTCTTCTGAAAGCGAGACCCTCCTCGGGAATAGCCTTTTCAACGTAATCCGTTAGGAATGGATCTATACCTATTAATTTTCCTCCCGCCGTTTTCATGGCAAAGCCTGCCTGACCTAACCAAATAACCGCAACAGTTCCTTTTTCAACCTTGAGTCCGTCAAGGTATTTTACAAAATTCATTTTATTCTCTCCTTTGTTCTTTAGTTTAAGCCCTTTATATTTAACATTATAGCATACAGTTTGTAATATATGCCAAATTTTTTTGCAATATCTCGGACAGATTCCGTCTCGTTAAAATTTCCTACATTAATATATTATAACAGCTTTCCGAAAAGCGTTGTTTTCTTGCCCTCGGTTATAAGCACTTTTACAACACTGCCTATAAGCTTCGAGTCTGCCGGGAAATTTACCATTCTGCCGTCGGAAGCTCTTCCGCATACGCAATTTTCGTCCTTAAGACTTTTTTGCTCTACAAGAACCTCCGCAGTTTTGCCTACGCATTCCATGTTTTTTTCGTATGTTATTTCATTTTGCAGCTCAACAAGCCGCATAATCCTGTTCTGTTTTGTCTTTTCATCAATCTGACATGGCATTTTTGCCGCACGCGTTCCCGTTCTCGGAGAGTAAACGAAGGTATATGCCGCGTCATAGCGCACGTTTTTCACAAGCTCCAGAGTCTTTAAGAAGTCCTCCTCCGTCTCTCCCGGGAAACCGACTATTATATCCGTCGAAAGCCCTATATCCGGAACGGCACATCTCACCTTTTTTACCGTCTCAAGGTAATTCTCCGCAGTGTATTTTCTGTTCATGGCTCTAAGAACGTCGTCGCTTCCCGACTGAACGGGAAGATGAAGCTGCTTCATTATATTATCGTTCTTTGCGATAACCTCAATAAGCTCGTCCGAAATATCCTTCGGGTGGCTAGTCATAAACCTTATCCGCTCAATCCCCGTTTGTTTCGCCACTCTGTCCAAAAGCGCGGGGAAATTGATTTCTTCCAACAAGCCCTTGCCGTAAGAATTAACGTTTTGACCCAAAAGCATTACTTCTTTATATCCATCGGAAGCGAGCTTTTTAACCTCGTTTATAACAGCCTCGGGCTCGCGAGAGCGTTCCCTGCCTCTGACGTAAGGCACTATGCAGTAGCTGCAAAAATTGTCGCATCCCTGCATTATGCTTACATATGCCGTGGGCGGCGTGTTTCTGTGAACGGGAATATCCTCTATAATGCTTTTAGGCTCCTCTACTCTTATCACCTTTTTTCCCGTAGTAACCGCCTCCAAAATCATCTGAGGAAGCATATGCATATTGTTTGTTCCGAAAACTATGCGCACGAAAGGAAAGGTGTCCGTAATTCTTTTTGCCGCACCCTCCTGCTGCATCATACAGCCGCATACCGCAACTATAAGCGTCTTTTTCTTTTCTTTTAGTTTTTTATATACGCCCACGTTGCCGTAAAGACGCTTTTCCGCATTTTCTCTTACGCAGCAGGTATTGAAAATAACAAAATCCGCCGAAGAGGGGTCTTCCGTTTTTACATATCCCAAGCTTTCCAAAATTCCGCAAAGCTTTTCGGAATCATGCGCATTCATTTGGCAGCCGTAGGTCTCTATATGATATTTAAGTTTTCTTTCAGTTATATATTCATGAAGATCAAATTCGTTACCGTTCACAGCAATCACTCCGAAACACAATTATTACGGCATATTTACGCCGTATATTTAATTATACTTTAAAGGCAGGCACTCTTCAACAAAAAATATTTTTGAAAAAAAGCAAAAAAATCATTGACATAACTTCTCCGATATTGTATATTAGTACATGTCGCAAGGAACGGCAGCAGCTTTCACGGGGTGTAGCGCAGTCTGGTAGCGCACGTGCTTTGGGAGCATGGGGCCGGGGGTTCGAATCCCTTCACCCCGACCATAAAACCTAATATCGGCTCCTTGGTCAAGCGGTCAAGACACCGCCCTCTCACGGCGGTTACAGGGGTTCGAATCCCCTAGGAGTCACCATTTTTTGGACCTTTAGCTCAGTTGGTTAGAGCAGTCGGCTCATAACCGATCGGTCCGCGGTTCGAGTCCGTGAAGGTCCACCAAAATTTGGCCCGGTAGTACAGTTGGTTAGTACGCCAGCCTGTCACGCTGGAGGTCGTGGGTTCGAGCCCCATCCGGGTCGCCAAATTCCTTATATGCCTCGGTAGCTCAGTCGGTAGAGCAAGGGACTGAAAATCCCTGTGTCGGTGGTTCGATTCCACTCTGAGGCACCATCTGAGCCGATGTAGCTCAACTGGCAGAGCAGCTGATTTGTAATCAGCAGGTTGCGGGTTCGAGTCCCATCATCGGCTCCAACCGGTAACTATCTGCCGGCTAAATAATAGCGTGGAGAGATTCCCGAGTGGCCAAAGGGAGCAGACTGTAAATCTGTTGTCACAGACTTCGATGGTTCGAATCCATCTCTCTCCACCACTTATTATTTTTAAATAGTACGTTTTGCGGATATGGCTATTGCGTACGGCGAAGATTTTCTTAGCCCGCCCCGCCCCGGTTTTCCCGCCGAGTAAAAATCAGGGATTTTTTTGAAATTGCGGATATGGCGGAACTGGCAGACGCGCTAGATTCAGGTTCTAGTGAGATTTCTCTCATGCAGGTTCGATTCCTGTTATCCGCACCAAAAAGAACGCTTGCTTTTGCAAGCGCTTTTTTTATAAATACATTCAAATATATACATTAATCCTTTTATAAGGTTATCCGTCTATATATTTTTACAATACCGAAGTTTTGTAATATCCTTTCCGATTGAAAAACGCCCCTCCTGGTTATATAATTATCCTAACAGAGTATTTAGGAGGAAAAAATGTATATTAACAATAAAAGATACGTTCTTACAAACAGCATAATACTAAACGGAAAAGAAGACATGACGCCTCAGAAAGACATGGCCGTTTACGTTGACGGCGACTTGATCACCGATATTTTACCTGCAAAATCCCTTAAGCCGGGATATGAGAAAATAGATCTTAACGGCGCATATATTCTTCCCGGGCTTATAAACATGCATGTTCATCTTCCCGCCTCCGGCATGCCTAAGAAAAAAGCTTCCGACCCCAAAAAGCTCGTAAAGCTTATAACCAAAAATTCGCTTACGCGCAAAATAGGCATAAACATGTGCGAGAGCTATGCAAAAACGGAGCTTTTAAGCGGCGTTACCACTATAAGGACAGTCGGCGGAGTAAGCGATTTTGATACCGTGATAAGAGATTCGGAAAAAAGCGGAAAAATACTCGCTCCCCGAATACTTGCTTCAAACATGGCGGTTTCGGTTCCCGGAGGGCATATGGCGGGTTCTCTTGCCTACGAGGCAAAGACGCCCGAAGAGGCTTCCGAATATGTAAAAGAAATCGCCAAAGATAAGCCCGACCTTATTAAGCTCATGATTACGGGCGGCGTTCTTGACGCACAGGTTGTGGGCGAACCCGGCGTTTTGCGCATGGAGCCTTCTCTTGTTAAAGCCGCCTGCGATACAGCCCATTCCCTCGGCTTAAAGGTTGCGGCGCATGTTGAAAGCCCGGAGGGCGTAACCGTCGCTCTTCAAAACGGCGTTGATTCAATAGAACACGGCGCAAAGCCCTCAAAAGAAATAATCGATCTCTTTAAAGAACACGGCGCATTTCAAATTGCGACAATCTCCCCTGCGCTTCCCTTTGCGCTTTTTGTTAGAGACGTTTCTCACGCTACGTACGAACAGCAGGAAAACGGCAAAATAGTCTTTGACGGCGTTATTTCTCTTGCGAAAGAATGCCTTAAAAACAATATCCCGGTAGGCCTCGGAACAGACACCGGCTGCCCCTATATAACGCACTACGATATGTGGAGAGAGCTTAATTATTTTGTTAAATACTGCGGCGTTACTCCCTCGTTTGCCATTTCCACCGCGACGCATATAAATGCAAAGCTTGCCGGAATAGACGATATAACAGGCACAATCGAAAAGGGTAAAAAGGCGGATATGATAGTCGTTAGCGGCAACCCCTTAAGCGATCTCTCCCGCTTAAGAAATTTAGATATGGTAATTAAATCAGGCTATATCGTAAACTCCCCCCGCCCCAAGAAAAACGCCGCCGTAGAAAGCGAGCTCGATAAATACATTTAATATGGAACAAGGCTTCTGCAAAAAAATAACCGAAGAGCTTTTTAAAATGCAGGATCTTTCATATAGGGATTTTCACGCTTCACTCATGCCGGGAACAGATAAAAATAGAATTATAGGCGTACGTATGCCAAGCCTGCGCGCATATGCAAAAAAGCTGTTTTTACAGGGTGATTACGAAGAATTTCTTTCAAGCCTCCCGCATGATTATTATGAGGAAATGAACCTGCATTCTCTAATCATTTGCCAAATTAAAGATTATGACGAGGTTATAGCTCGGCTTGACGCTTTTTTGCCATATATAGACAATTGGGCGACCTGCGATATAACCTCTCCCAAAATATTTAAGAATAACACTAAAAAGCTGTATCCTAAAATATGCGAATGGCTCTCCTCTTCTCATACATATACCGTGCGTTTCGGCGTAGGCATGCTTATGACATTTTATCTTGAAGACGCCTTTTTCCCCGAAACAATGGAAAAAGTCGCTGCGCTGCGTTCCGAAGAATACTATGTTAACATGATGATCGCCTGGTATTTCGCAACCGCTCTTTTTAAAAAGCCGGACTGCGCCGTTAAATATATAGAAGAGCGAAGGCTCTCGCCCTTTACGCACAATAAAGCTATTCAAAAGGCAATAGAAAGCAGAAGAATTTCTCCCGAGCAAAAGGAGTACCTGCGCTCGCTAAAAATTAAATAATACAAAACCGATGTTTCAACTTGCTGCATCCTTTCTTTTATAGTATAATACTTAATTGTGAGTTTTTTAACAAAAGAAAGGTGCAGCATGAATTATTTAACCCCCGGCGAATTTATTCCGGTTTATCAAAAAACAGCGGCGGCCAAGCTTGAGCTTTCCCCCTTAAGGCGTTTTATACTTTCCGTGTTGGCGGGAATTTTTTTGGGTATATGCGCTTCAATGACAAACATAGCCGTTTTCTCCCTCTCTTCTCCCGGGCTTTCAAAGCTCTTAAGCGGGCTTTTGTTTCCTTTCGGTCTGATAATGATAATACTCTCCTCCGCGGAGCTTTTCACGGGAGACTGCCTTATGACAATTCCCGTAACAAATAAAACAATCCCGTTTTTAAGCGTTTTTAAACATCTTATACTCGTTTACTTCGGAAATTTTTTAGGCTGCCTTATTGCCGCGGCAGTTTACATCTATATAATGAATATTAATTTAGCCGGAGGAGAGCTTGCTGTGTTCACAATTAAAACCGCTGCGGCAAAATGCTCCTTGGGCGCTTACAAGGTCTTTATACTTGCAATTTTCTGCAATATTCTGGTCTGCGCTGCGATTTTATTCTCTTCTAGCGCAAAAGACGGCTTCGGAAGGCTCGCAAGTGCGTTTATTCCCATTTGCGTATTTGTTATTTGCGGATTTGAGCACTGCGTTGCGAATATGTTTTACATTCCCGCAGGTATTTTCTGCAAAAGCATTGCGGAATTTTCCTCGCTCGCACTTGATAACGGCATAGACCTTTCATCTTTAAATACGCTGTCCTTTATTCTTAACAACCTTATCCCCGCAACTTTAGGAAATCTCGCCGGCGGAATAGGCTTTGCCGCTGCGATAAATTATTGTTTCAATAAAAAACAGGCGTATTAAAGTCCTGTCTATGGTACACCTGTTATGATAATATGGTCTTAAATTAAAGGAGGTCCGTATTATGGAATATAGCTTTATTACAATTACCGGCGTTAAAAATTACTATTCTTTAAAGCCTTTCAGCGTAGGAAAAATTTTAACCTTAAAAAAAGAACCGGAAAACGCATATGATAATGAGGCGATTAAGGTTACGCTTCCGTCAATCGACACCGTAGGGTACGTGGCAAACAGCGCTCACACCGTATATGCGGGAACAATGAGCGCCGGCAGGCTTTATGATAAAATCGCTGATGAAGCGCATGCCGTGGTAATGTTTATTACTCACAGCTCGGTAATAGCTGCCGTTCTTCCCGATTAAAAGCACGTCACTCCGCCGTCTTTTCTTCAACAAACATCGCCAATATCATTTTTGCCATCTCCTCGGGAGTTTCCCTTTGCTCTTTTAAAAGCCAAAGCTCAACAAGCCTTATAGTTCCCGCAGCGAGAAATTCAACTCTGTATTCCGAGCTGCCTTTTAAGCTGCGCCCTCTTTTTTTATATTTGGAAATATATTCGTCGTGTATTGTCTGCTCAAGTCTTCTGGAAAATTCCGTGGAATTTGCCCTCAAGCATAAAAACAGCTCTTTTCTGTTTTCGAAATACGTTAAAAGACGGCTCATCGCCTCAACCTGTCTTACTCTCAATTCTCTTTCGTCTATAAAAGCAACCACCTCGTTTAAAAGCTCGTCTTCCAATGCCTTTATAAGAGAATATTGATCCGCATAGTGCGCATAAAACGTAGAGCGGTTTATATCTGCATTTTCACATATAGCGCGCACGGAAACAGATCTCAGCGGCTTGTCCTTCATCAGCTCTATCAAGCTGTTTTTTATAAGTACATCCGTCATTTTAGCCATTCTGTTGTCTTTTGTGTTTGCCATTATTATCACCACCGTTTTTAATATAATGTTTGTTTAATATCAATCTTAAACATACTGACGGTTGTTAATACAACGCTCTGTTGATATAATTTACCATAAGAACGGCAAACTGTCAAATCATCTTGTATCTTTTAAATTTTAGACAAACGATTAAATCTGTACAAAGGATTTTCAAGACGCCGCATTAAAAATATTATTTGAAAACTTATTGTTAAGAGGATTAATATGGAACGTAAATTTATTTTAAGCTGCGGCTCTACCGTAGACCTCCCCTATTC
>CAKSBK010000035.1 GCA_934438035.1 uncultured Christensenellaceae bacterium | reverse complement strand
CGGTAAGGGCGTCTGTAATAAGGCGTTCGTCAAAGCTGCTGATATCCACCTTTGAATTTTGCAGCTGTAAAAGCGCTTCAGTGCAATACCCGAACTCCATAACGGAATTCTCATCAAAAGCGTAGTCTAAAATTGCCGGCGCTTTATTCTCTTGCTCAAAGCTTTCCGTTTGCTTTACTTCTTTTCCCGAAAGTGCGGAAATCATGCCCTCGGTAATGTAATAAAAGCCGGCTCCGCCGCTGTCAACAACGCCCGCCTCCTTTAACACGTTAAGAAGCTCGGGCGTGCGTTTTAAAGAGCGCAGCATTTCTTCTTTAAAAGCAATAAAATAATCTTCTATTCCTGACATAGAGCATGAATTTTGCTTAGCATATTCCGCCGCTTCGCGCATTACCGTAAGCATAGTGCCCTCCGTGGGCTTAAAAACGGATTTATACGCTTTAGCCACTCCCGCTAAAAACCCGTCGCACAGCTCAGAAACGTCCGCTTCTTCCTTATCCTTAAAGCCGATGTTAACTCCCTCAAAAAATTGAGAGAGTATAACTCCGGAGTTTCCCCTTGCCGCTAACAGCATTCCTCTTGAAAGCGCCGCACACACTCCGCAAAGAGAATTCGTATTTTTTACATACGACACTCCTCCCGAAGCCGTCATGCTCATATTATCTCCCGTATCTCCGTCCGGAATAGGGAAAACATTTAGGTCGTTTACTGTCTTTATGTTGTTTTTAAGATTTGCGGCGCCGCTTTTCATCATTCTATAGAAAAGCTCGCCGCTCAATTTCTGTGTCTGCATATTATTCTCTCAGCCTACGTAATCCACTTTCTTTCCCCATGCGCTTAGCATAACCGTGCCGGGTCCTACGGAAGCGCCTATAATAGGCCCTATATAGTCAAAATGCACCGCCTTGGGAGCGATTTTTTCAACTATCTCCTTTTTAACCGCTTCTGCTTCCTCCGCACAATCCGCATGAGAAACGAATATTTCCGTGTTTTCGGGGTCTGTAACCGCCTCTTTTAACATATTGACGATTTCCGACAACGACGCTTTTCTTCCCTTTACCTTTTTTACGGGAACATTTTTACCCTCTGCGTCGCTTATGAGTATGGGCTTAACTCCGAAGAGGTTGCCGAAAAATGCCGAAGACGCTGTAACCCTGCCCGCTCTTTTTAAATATTCAAGGTCGCCCACCACGGCTATCTGATTTACATACGCTTTTTTCTTTTCAAGCTCCTCGGCAATTTCCCTTGCCCCCATGCCCGCCTTTGCGAGCTTTGAGGCTTCAATTGCCAAAATACCCTCCGCAGTGCAGGAGCAAAGCGCGTCTACGCAGCAAATTACCGCCTCAGGATATTTCTCCTCCATGCTCTTTGCAACCAGTATTCCCGTATTTACCGAGCCTGAAAGCGCCGACGAACAGCCTACGTATACAATATCGCATCCCTCGGAAATATACTTTTCGAATATTCTTTCAAACTCCGGAACAGGAACCATGTTCGAGGTTACTCTTTTTCCCTCTCTCATCATGCCGTACATATCCTGCGGAGAAAACTCTTCCCAGTCAAGAGAGGCAGCCTTTTCCTCTCCGTCTAAAACGACGTTCATTTTGGCGTAATCAAGGTCGTATGATTCTCTTAACTCCCTATTTAAATCGCTGCAGGAATCCGTAATTACTTTTACTTTTCTCATTTTTCTCTCCTTATAAATTATTTATTAATGCTTGTGTTTTTTCTATTACATTCGCCTCCGACAGCTTTAAAAGCTGACGAACGGCGTTTGGAATCGTTTTTTCGTTTGAGTTTCCGTGCGCTTTTATAACCGGCTTATTAACGCCTATCACTATGGCGCCCGCAAGAGAAGAAAGGTCCGTCTGCGACATTACATCCGCAGCAACGTCCGCAATTTTATCCTTTTCCTTATTAAGCCGAGTTTTCATGCTCGTTATAAAGAGCTTTACCATAAACCTTGCGCAGCCCTCTATGGATTTTAACACCATGTTGCCCGCAAAGCCGTCGCAGACGATTACGTCGCAAACGCCCGCAAGCACGTCTCTTGCTTCTATATTTCCCGCAAAGTTAACGGGCGCCTCCGAAAGAAGCTTATACGCTTCCTTAGTAAGCGCGTTTCCCTTTTCTTTTTCCGCACCGATGTTAAGAAGCCCTACTTTCGGCGCGGCAACGTCATACGTTGCGCCGTAAAGAGCGCTTGCCAGTATTCCGAAAGTGCAAAGCTGCTTGGGAGCGGCGTCAACTATAGCGCCGCAGTCCGCAAGACAAACGTAGTTTTCCGCCGTTGAGGGTAAAAACGTAGCGAGCGCGGGAAAAGCAACGCCCTTAAGCCTGCCTAAAAACGCAGCGCATGCCGCCATTAACGCTCCCGTGTTTCCTGCGCTTATCATTCCTATTGCGCTCGAATTTTCTTTAAGCTCAAATACTCCCTTTACAAGCGAAGAATCCCTCTTGTTTAAAATCGCCTCCGCGGGCCTTTCGTTATTTCCTATTACGCTTTCTGCAGCAAGAATCTCAATTCTGTTTTCCTTAAAGCTGTATTTTTTAAGCTCGTTTGAAATATACTCCGGATCTCCCGGAATAATAAAAGAAAACCCCTCAATTTCGTTAACCGCATTAACCGCTCCCTTTAAAAGCGCCGCAGGGTCGTCCGCCGCAAACACATCCAAAATTATTTTTTTATCCATTCTTCTCCCCTATTTCAAATTTCAATTCTAAATTCTTTTTTCTCGCTCTTACCTTTACCGTATGTACGGTTGTCCAGACGTCCAGCGTTCCGTCCGCAATAAACGCCGCGCCCAAAACTATGTTAACGAAAAAGCCTCTGTTTGCCGCAACTATAATACATATGCCCGTAAGCGCAACAAAGGTTCCGGCAATAATCATAGCCTGCCAGCCCTTCATCCCGAAACGCTTTAAATCAATCGCCGTTTGCAGACGCAAAAGCGCGTCAACTATTACAAATACACCCGCAGCTACCGATATGGTAATAAGTATATTATCATAAAGAAAAAAGCTCATTATGCCTAGAACAATATATAAAGCGCCTATCGCCAAATCAAACTGAAACGCAAGGCGATATACGTCGTTTGAAAAATAACCCAAAATTTTCGCCGCGCCTAAAATAAGGCTCATAACCGCAATAAGCATTTTAACCGCATATAAGTTCTCCGTGCCTACGATACAAAGCACCGCGCCTACGGCTATCATCACGGCGCCCGCACAAATATTTATTATTTTAGCTTTTTTTACTATATTATGCTTATCCATGCGTCCTCCTTACTTATTATTACTACATTTTAAGTATAACTGTAGTCTTATGCTAAAATAAATATACAATATATTTAATCTGCACAAAGCTATGGTTCCTTTTTTACAAAAATACAAATTTTGATAAAATCACCTCTTGAACTTTTATCTTTTTTGTTATATACTTCTATTTAGGGTTATCGATACTCTATTTTACGCAGGTGTGATTTAATGGTAAAATGTCAGCTTCCCAAGCTGAATACGAGGGTTCGATTCCCTTCATCTGCTCCAAATATGGGGGTGTGGCTCAGTTGGTAGAGCGCTTGCTTCGCATGTAAGAGGTCAGGGGTTCGACTCCCCTCATCTCCACCAAAACGAAAAAATACCGCATAACAATGCGGTATTTTTTCTTTCTACACGTTTTATACACGTTTCTTAAAGTCATGCGAATGTTTCATGTGAAACATTACTTTTTCTTTTCGTTCTTTTCACGCAAAAGCCTCTTGTTTCGTTTTCTTACTAAAATAAGCTCGTTTAAATATATACAGACTATCCAGAGAAAAATAAAGAAAATGAGAACAAGCAAAAGATACAGCCACCTGGGCATAAATTCCACCTTTATAACCGCCCATATGCTCGCAACGAGACCTGCCGCCAAAATAATTTTAAAAATAAAACCTGTGAAAGAAGACTGCGGAAGCTCAAGCTTAAAGCGCTCCGTGCAGTTCTTACAATACATCTCTTCGCCGAGCCTAAAGGGATTTACTGATATTTCGTTTTTGCAATTAGGACATAGTATCTTCATTGACGCATCTCCAAACGCTTTCTTTTACAATATTATATAAGTAAAGCAAATATATTTCAACAAACATTGCTTAGCGAAATGTTTTATTAATACAATTTAAAAGCCTGCGGAATTGCCGCAGGCTATACTTTAAAGCTTAAATTTCTTTTTGATTTGCTCCTTAAGCGAGCTTTCTTTTTTTGTTATTTCTATATTCTCCAGCTCGCTTATAAGCTCTTTTTGACGTTCCGTGAGCTTTTTCGGCACCTCAACTTTTACCGTTGCGTAAAGGTCTCCGTAATTTTCTCCCCTTACGTTTTTAAAGCCTTTTTTGGGAATCCTAAAAGTAGTTCCCGTTTGCGTTCCCGCAGGTATGTTTACCTTAATCTGCTCGCCGAAGCGATCTATGATAAGCTCGCTGCCGAGAGCCGCACGTCCGAAGCTTATAGGCTGCTCCGTGCGCAAATTCAGTCCGTCTCTCTTAAATGTTTTATCGGGGCGCACCTGAACGTATAGTTCTATATCTCCCGCAGGTCCTCCGTTAACTCCGCTCGAGCCCTGTCCGGTAAGAGTAATCATCATGTTGTCGTCAATTCCGGCGGGAATATGTACGTTAATAAGCCGTTGTTTAACAACTCTTCCGCTTCCGCCGCATTCTTCGCAGGGCGCATCTATTATACTTCCCGCTCCCCGGCAATCCGGGCAGGTCTGCGTGTTCATCATCATTCCGAGAGCGGTTTTTATCTGCTGCTGTATTTGACCCGTGCCGTGACATCTTTGACAGGTATGCTTCTGCGTTCCCGGTTTTGCGCCCGTTCCTCCGCAGGTTTTGCAGGTTTCCCTCCTCTTTACGGAAATCTGTTTATCTGTTCCGAAAAACGATTCTTCAAACGTTATACGCACGGAGGCTTCCACGTCCGCGCCTCGTTTGGGTGCGTTCGGGTCTCTTCTTCTTGAAGCTCCTCCGCCCATAAACATATCAAAAATATCTCCGAAGCCGCCGAAGCCGGAGAAATCCCCCGCGCCGGCGCCGCCCGTTCCGTTAAAGGCAGCCTCTCCGAATTGATCGTATTGCGAACGCTTGTTCTCATCGCCGAGAATATTATAAGCCTCGTTTACGTCTTTAAATTTCTGCTCCGCTCCCGGTTCCTTGTTAAGGTCAGGGTGATATTTTTTTGCAAGCTTTCTGTATGCGCTTTTTATTTCGTCTGCACTGGCATTTTTTCCCACGCCCAGCGTTTCGTAATAATCCTTAGCCATTATTCCCCCAAAACTCTTTAACCCGAAAGCGCCCGAGGAAATTCCTCAGGCGGCATTACGTGGTTAGTTTTAATTATTTCTTATCCTCGTCGTCAACAACCTCATAGTCGGCGTCAACAACATCATCGTTCTGAGTGTTTGCGCCTGCGCCCGCGCCGGCACCCGCAGCGCCCTGGGCTCCTGCCTGCGCGCCCTGAGCGTTCTGATATACTTTGCCGAAAATATTCATTGAAGTATTGGAAAGGTCGTCCGTAGCAGCCTTAATAGCGTCGTTGTCCGTACCCTTAAGAGCCTCTTTAACTGCGTTAAGCTTGCCCTCGAGAGTGGACTTATCTCCGGCGTCAATCTTGCCGCCAAGCTCTTCAATAGCTTTTTCCGTCTGATATACCATGGAGTCGGCGTTGTTTCTCACTTCAACCTCTTCCTTGCGCTTCTTATCCTGCTCCGCAAACTGCTCCGCCTCTTTTACCGCCTTATCGATATCTGCATCGGAAAGGTTTGTTGAAGCGGTAATCGTAATATTCTGTGAATTGCCTGTTCCGAGGTCCTTTGCCGAAACATGAACAATGCCGTTTGCGTCGATGTCAAACGAAACTTCAATCTGCGGAACTCCTCTGGGAGCGGAGGGTATTCCCGTAAGCGTAAATCTGCCGAGGGATTTATTATCCGCAGCCATTTCTCTTTCGCCCTGAAGAACGTTTATTTCAACGCTTGTCTGTCCGTTAGCGGCGGTGGAGAATATCTGGCTCTTCTTTGCGGGAATCGTCGTGTTTCTGTCAATAAGCTTTGTGCAAACGCCGCCCAAAGTCTCGATACCGAGGGAAAGAGGAGTTACGTCCAATAACAATACGTCTTTAACCTCTCCGCCTAATACGCCGCCCTGAATTGCAGCGCCTAATGCAACACATTCGTCGGGGTTAATTCCCTTGAAGGGCTCTTTGCCGGTTAACTTTTTAACCAGCTCCTGAACTGCGGGAATTCTTGTCGAGCCGCCGACAAGTATTACCTTATCGATCTCGCTTGTGGAGAGTCCGGCATCTCTTAACGCGTTGTTCGTAGGAATTTCCGTTCTCTTAACGAGGTCAGCGGTAAGCATGTCAAACTGCGCTCTTGTAAGGGTCATATCAAGATGCTTGGGGCCGCTCTGGTCAGCCGTTATAAACGGAAGGTTTATGTTAGCGCTCATTACGCCCGAAAGGTCGATCTTTGCTTTTTCCGCAGCTTCCTTAAGCCTCTGCATTGCAACCTTATCTGCTGAAAGCTCGATTCCCTCGGTCTTTTTGAACTCGCTTACCATCCAGTCTATAACCTTTTGGTCAAAGTCGTCGCCGCCGAGATGAGTATCTCCGTTCGTCGCAAGAACTTCAATTACGCCGTCTCCGATTTCAAGAATAGATACATCGAACGTGCCGCCGCCGAGGTCGTAAACCAAAATTTTCTGACTCTGTTCTTTATCAAGGCCGTAAGAAAGCGCCGCAGCCGTAGGCTCGTTTATTATACGAAGAACCTCAAGGCCTGCGATTTTGCCGGCGTCCTTTGTTGCCTGACGCTGGGAATCCGAGAAGTATGCGGGAACGGTAATAACCGCCTGAGTAACTTTCTCTCCGAGGTGCGCCTCTGCGTCCGCCTTTAGCTTCTGAAGAATCATTGCGGAAATCTCCTGAGGAGTATACTTCTTTCCGTCGATGTCTACTTTATAATCCGTTCCCATATGTCTCTTTATGGAAGCGATTGTTCTGTCATGGTTTGTAACCGCCTGTCTCTTTGCGACTGCGCCTACGAGTCTTTCGCCCGTTTTTGTAAAAGCAACTACGCTCGGCGTGGTTCTTGCGCCCTCTGCGTTTTCAATAACCGTTGCTTCGCCGCCCTCCATAACCGCTACGCAGGAGTTAGTCGTTCCTAAATCGATACCTATAATCTTGCTCATATTGTGCCTCCTAAAAATGTATGTTGTAAATTGTCTTTTATTCCAAAGGTCATTCGGTGACCTGCACCATCGAGTGTCTTATTACTTTATCTCCGAGCTTATAGCCCTTAAGCAGCACTGTTTTAACAACTCCGCTCTCTTCTCCCTCTTCGGAAGCAACCTGCATTACCGCATTATGCACGTTAGGGTCAAAGGGCTTTCCCTCGGCTTCGATTTCGCTTATACCCAGCTTTTCAAAAGACGCTTTTGCCTGCCTTAAAACCATCTCAACGCCTTTTTTCATTGAAGTTTCCTCTTTTTCGGCTTCAAGCGCCCTTTCGAGGTTATCAATCACCGGGAGTATTTCCAAAACCGCTTTTGAAATTCCGTCCGTATAGTGCTGTGAATTTGAAAGCTCGCTTCTTCTCTTAAGATTTTCATAATCGGCTCTCGCCCTTAAGTAATCGTTATAATACTCTTCTTTTTTATCGGTAGCCTCTTTAAGCTCTTTTTTTGCGGCTTCCAACTCTTTTTTATATTTTGAAGATTTTTCGCTCTTCTTTTTATCCGTCTTTTTCTGTTCCGCCGCGTTCTGTTCTTCGGCGCTTTCTTCTAAAATTTCGTCTTTAACTTCTTCGTTCACATTGTTTTCCATTATGTGTCCTCCTTATCGTCGCCTTGTATATAACAGCCCATTATTTCGCTCATGCTCTTTCCTACGCAGGATAATACCGACAACACCTTGGCGTAATCCATTCTTGTAGGTCCTATAACTCCGAATGAGCCTATGTTTTTATCTCCTATTTTATATGTAGCCGTAACAACGCTCATATTTTTAAGCTGTTCTATATCGTTTTCCTTAC
>CAKSBK010000034.1 GCA_934438035.1 uncultured Christensenellaceae bacterium | reverse complement strand
GATATTTACCGCCGAAGGGCATAAGAACGGTGCCTGCGCCGATTGTTGAATCAAACCTCTCGGAAAGACCTCTTTTTGAACATATGTTTAGGTCCCCCGCAAGCTTTTTATATTCTTCTTTAAAGCTCTTTACGGGCGCTTTTTTATAATCCTCCGCCTTTGCGGCGCTTATTTTAATATGCTTTTCCGCTCCGTTTGAGTTTAAAAATTCCCTTGAAACGTCGACGATTACGTTTCCGTTCCAACGCATGGTAAGCCTCGGGTTTTCTTTAACCTTTGCAACGACCGTCGCCTCTAAGTTTTCTTCCCCCGCAAGCTCGATAAACCTCTTTTCGTCCTCCGGAGCGACTACTACAGCCATTCTCTCCTGAGATTCGCTTATCGCAAGCTCCGTTCCCGTAAGGCCGTCGTACTTTTTGGGAACTGCGTCAAGGTTAATGTCAAGACCGTCCGCAAGCTCGCCTATCGCTACGGAAACGCCGCCCGCACCGAAGTCGTTGCAGCGCTTTATCATTAAAGAGGCCTCTTTGTTTCTGAAAAGTCTCTGAAGCTTTCTTTCCTCGGGAGCGTTTCCCTTTTGAACCTCTGCGCCGCAGGTTTCAAGCGAATTTACGGTATGTGACTTTGAAGAGCCCGTCGCTCCGCCGCAGCCGTCTCTTCCCGTTTTTCCGCCCAAAAGTATTACGATATCACCCGGAACAGGGCATTCTCTTCTTACGTTTCTTTCGGGAGCGGCGGCTATAACCGCGCCTATCTCCATTCTTTTTGCGGCGTAGCCCGGGTGGTAAAGCTCGTCTACAATGCCCGTCGCAAGGCCTATTTGGTTGCCGTATGAGGAATATCCCGCCGCTGCCGTGGTAACTATTTTTCTCTGCGGAAGCTTGCCCTTAAGCGTATCTTCAATGGGCTTTGTCGGGTCTGCCGCACCCGTTACTCTCATTGCGCCGTATACGTAAGCTCTTCCCGAAAGCGGGTCTCTGATAGCTCCGCCGATACACGTTGCGGCGCCGCCGAACGGCTCGATCTCCGTCGGGTGGTTGTGAGTTTCGTTTTTAAACAGAAGAAGCCAATCCTCTTCCTTTCCGTCAACGTCCACCTTCATTTTTACCGTGCAGGCGTTAATTTCTTCGGATTCGTCAAGCTTTGTAAGCTTGCCCGTCTTTTTTAAATACTTCGCCGCAATCGTGGCTATATCCATCAGGTTTACGGGCTTTAATCTGTTGAGCTCTTTTCTTACGGAAATATAGTCGTCATATGCGTCCTGCAATAATTTATCTTCAAAATGCACGCCGTCTATAGTCGTTAAAAAAGTCGTATGACGGCAATGATCCGACCAGTATGTGTCTATCATCCTAATTTCGGTGATAGTGGGATCTCTTTTTTCGCTTTTAAAATAATTTTGGCAAAAGGCTATGTCGTCAATGTCCATAGCAAGAGCATATTTGCTTAAAAATTCCTTAAGCCCCTCGTGCGAAAGCTCGTTAAAGCCCGTCAGCGTTTCGACGGTTTTGGGGATTTCGTAGTAAGCTTTGAGCGTATCCGGTTTTTCCAGCCTTGCTTGCCGGGCCTCGACGGGGTTAATCACGTGGCGCTTTATCTTTTCCACGTCCCCGTCGCTGATCTGCCCGTAAAGCATGTATACCCTCGCCGTTTTAACGACGGGTCTGTCTTTTCGGGAAATTATCTGTATACACTGCGCCGCGGAATCCGCCCTCTGGTCAAACTGACCGGGAAGATATTCGACGGCAAAAATTTTCGCTCCGTCCGGATCTATCTCGTCCATTGCGTTAACAAGGTCAAGCTGAGGCTCGGAAAAGACCGTTCTTTTAGCATACTCGAAGAGCTTCTCGTCTACGTTTTCAACGTCGTAGCGGTTAATAATTCTTACGTCCGTAAGCCCTTTTATTTTAAGTACGTCTCTTAATTCCGAAAGAAGAGCCCTTGCCTCGTTGTCAAGCCCTTTTTTCTTTTCGACAAACACGCGGTATACCATGCTTATTTTACCTCCTTTGACGCCAAAAGCGCCTTTTTGCCTATGTCGTTTCTGTAATACGCGTTTTTAAACGTCACCTTATTAACGTTATCATACGCCTTTTTTACAGCTTCTTCAAGCGTGGGCGCAGTATCCGTAACCCCCAAAACTCTTCCGCCGTCCGTTTTCAAAACGCCGTCTTCAAGCTTTGCGCCGGCAACGAAAACCTTTTCCTTAACGCTGTCGTCAATTTTAATTTCATAACCCTTTTCGTAGCTCTTGGGATATCCCTCTGAAGCCATAACCACGCAGCATGCGCTGCCGTCTTTAAAGCGCACGTCCGCACTCTCAAGCGTTTCGGAAGAAACCGCCTTCATTATATTTAGTAAATCCGACTCCAACAGCGGCAAAACCACCTGCGTCTCCGGGTCTCCGAACCTGCAGTTATATTCAATTACTTTAGGTCCGTCCTCCGTGAGCATAAGCCCGAAATAAAGGCAGCCCTTAAACATTCTGCCCTCTTTTTTCATGCCCTCTACCGTCGGAATGAAAATCTCCTTCATGCAGCGGTCCGCAATTTCCTTTGTGTAAAAGGGGTTAGGCGCAACGGTACCCATTCCGCCGGTATTTAAGCCCATATCTCCGTCAAGCGCTCTTTTATGGTCCATAGAAGAAACCATAGGCTTTATTGCATGTCCGTCGGTAAAGGTTAAGACGGAAACCTCGGGACCCTGTAAAAACTCCTCTATAACCACTTTTGCGCCGCTCTGCCCGAAAACCTTGTCGCACATCATTGAGGTTACGGCGTCCTTTGCCTCCTGCCTTGTAGCAGCAATTATAACTCCCTTTCCGAGCGCAAGGCCGTCCGCCTTAACTACGGTAGGTATAGGAGCGGTCTCTAAATACTCTATCGCCTTTTCATAATCGGAAAACGCCTCGTATTTCGCCGTGGGTATGGCGTATTTTTTCATAAAGTCCTTTGAAAAGACCTTGCTTCCCTCGATTATCGCCGCTTTTTTATCGGGGCCGAAGCAGGGTATGCCCTTTGCGGTAAGCTCGTCAACAGCGCCCAAAACGAGCGGGTCGTCGGGAGCAACCACGGCAAAATCAATCTTATTTTCAACCGCAAACTCAACTATCTTTTCAATGTCCTTTGCGCCTATATCAACCAAAACGGCGTCCTCCGCCATGCCTCCGTTTCCGGGCAAAGCGTATATAACCTCAACTTCGGGGTTCTTCTTAAGCGACTTTATTATTGCGTGTTCTCTTCCGCCGCCGCCGACTACCATAATTTTCATACCGCAATTCCTCCTAATCAATGATGGAACAGTCTCATACCCGTAAACGCCATTACAATATCGTATTTATCGCAGCACTCTATTACGAGGTCGTCTCTTATAGAGCCGCCGGGCTGCGCGATATATTTTACTCCGCTTTTATGCGCGCGCTCTATATTGTCGCTAAACGGGAAAAATGCGTCGCTTCCCAAAGAAACGTCGTCTATCGTATCAAGATACGCTCTCATCTCCTCGGCGGTAAAGGGCTCGGGCTTTCTTGTAAAATATTTCTGCCAAACGCCCTCCGCAACGACGTCCTCTTCGTTTTTATTAATATATCCGTCTATTACGTTATCTCTGTCCGCGCGCTTAAGCTCCTCCTTAAAGGGAAGATTAAGCACCTTTTCGTGCTGCCTTAAAAACCATGTATCCGCCTTTTGCCCCGCAAGGCGCGTGCAGTGTATTCTCGACTGCTGACCCGCGCCCACGCCTATAGCCTGTCCGTCAAAGGCGTAGCAAACGGAATTGGACTGCGTATATTTAAGCGTAATAAGCGCTATTATAAGGTCTCTTTTAGCGTCCTCCGTAAGAACCTTATTTTTTGTAACTATATTTTCCAAAAGCTCAAAGTCTATTTTAAAATCATTTCTGCCCTGCTCGAAGGTTATTCCGAAAACCTGCTTTTTTTCTCTTCTTTCGGGAACATATGAAGGGTCGATTTTTATTATGTTGTAATTTCCCTTTCTTTTGCCCTTAAGAATTTCAAGCGCCTCCGGCTCGTAACCGGGAGCGATAACGCCGTCCGAAACCTCTCTTGCTATGAGTCTCGCCGTAGTTACGTCGCATATGTCCGAAAGAGCTATAAAGTCTCCGAAAGAGCTCATTCTGTCCGTTCCTCTCGCCCTGGCGTATGCGCAGGCAAGGGGAGAATCGTCAAGCCCCTCAATATCGTCGACAAAGCACGCTTTTTTAAGCTTCTCGGGAAGCGGCATTCCGACAGCGGCGCTCGTAGGGGAAACGTGCTTAAAGGACGCTGCGGCGCAGGTGTTAAGCGCTCTTTTAAGCTCGCTTACAAGCTGCCAGCTGTTAAATGCGTCTAAAAAGTTTATGTAGCCCGGTCTTCCCGAAAGTATTTCTATAGGAAGCTCGCTTGCGTTTTCCATATATATTTTTGCCGGCTTTTGGTTGGGGTTGCAGCCGTATTTAAGCTCAAATTCTTTCATACTTTTTCTCCTTATACGGTAAGCTCGCTTGAAGCGTCGCCCTCAAAATACTCGTCGATTACGGGCTTGGCAACGTCTGTTAAAAATTCCTCTACCTGGCTTACGCATCTTCCTATATATTTTTTGGGGTCAAGCTCCTTTAAAATTTCCTCTTTTGTAATGGGGAATTTTTCGTCCTGCGCAATTCTGTCTATAAGGTCGTTCGCTCCGCCCTCTATTTTAACCTTTCTCGCCGCGGCATGGGAATGAACTCTCAATTCCTCGTGAAGCTCCTGTCTGTTGCCCCCTCTTTTAACGCATTCCATCATAATATTTTCCGTCGCCATAAAGGGGAGCTTCTCCATAACTCTTCTCGTTACCACCTTATCGTAAACGACGAGTCCGGAGGTCACGTTTATGTAAATATTCAAAATAGCGTCTACGCATAAAAACGCCTCCGCAACGGAGATTCTCTTGTTTGCGGAATCGTCGAGCGTGCGCTCAAACCACTGCGTAGCCGCAGTAAACGCAGGGTTTACGGAATCCGCAATGACATACCTCGCAAGCGCGCACATTCTCTCGCTTCTCATGGGATTTCTCTTATAAGGCATTGCCGAAGAGCCTATCTGGTTTTTCTCAAAGGGTTCTTCCATTTCCTCAAAGGACTGAAGTATCCTAAGGTCGTTTGCAAATTTATATGCAGACTGCGCAAAGCCGCTTAAAACGGAAAGGAAGTATGAATCCACCTTTCTCGAATACGTCTGACCGGAAACCGGCACGCATGCGGAAAAGCCCATATCCTGCGCAATAAGTCTTTCAAGCTCCTTTACCTTGTTTTCATCTCCCGAAAACAGCTCCATAAAGCTCGCCTGCGTTCCCGTCGTTCCCTTTTGTCCCAAAAGCTTTAGATTTTGAAGCTGATAGGCCAGGTTTTCAATATCCATGGTAAGCTCGTAAATATAAAGCGTCGCTCTTTTGCCCACGGTTGTAAGCTGAGCCGGCTGAAGATGAGTATACGCAAGGCAGGGAAGCTCCTTATATTTTTCCGCAAATTCGCTTAAGTTTTTAACGACCTGCGCCGCCTTTTTTAAAATTATCTTTGAAGCCTCTTTTAAAATTATTACGTCCGTGTTATCTCCCACATAACAGGAGGTTGCGCCTAAATGTATTATTCCCTCCGCCTTAGGGCACTGCTTTCCGTAAGCGTAAACATGGCTCATAACGTCGTGACGGCATTCCTTTTCCCTTTTAACCGCAACGTCGTAGTTAATGTCGTCCTTATGCGCCGTAAGCTCGGTAATCTGCTCGTCCGTTATGTCAAGCCCCAGCTTTTTTTCCGCCTTTGCAAGCGCAATCCAAAGTCTTCTCCACGTTCTGAATTTGAAGTTTTCGGAAAAGACGTGCTGCATTTCGTCGCTTGCGTATCTCGTTGAAAGAGGGGAAATATATTTATCTTTATCGGTAATCATTCTAAACCTCACTTATTTTTATTTATGAGCCTGTTTTCTTCCTCCATGGTCACAAGGTCAATATAGCGAACATAGAGTGAAATTTTGTTGCTTTCGTCTAAATTGTTCCATATATCCTCTGTAAATTCGTCGATGTCGTCGGGAATCGCAACTCTCTTCGGCTCGCCGGTAAACGTGGGAATAGGGTTTCCGTCAGTGTTATAGGTATGTATAAAATGCCCGAGCCCGTTTAAAGAGGGATAGCTGAAAACGTATTTATTGCAGGCGCTTCCCTTTTCGTCCGCGCTTTTTAATATTGCAAGCTCATACGTATATTTCTTATCAAAGCTCAAAACTGCGCTTATTCTGGGCGTGAAATTGGGGGCGTCCGGCTCGAAGCCTCTCGTGTCCAAAGCCTGGCTCATGCTTCTTCCCGTAGTCAAAAAATTATAAATGGTATCCGTCTGGTTTCCGTTTGTGACTATGAGCTTATTTTTGAATCTTCTTACGGGAGAGTAGATTATAAGCGTAGGGTCGCCCGCCTTATTTGCGTCAAACGGGTAAATTTTAACGGTTTCCCCCACCTCTTTAAAAATCCTGTTTCGGCTGTTCTCGCTTCTTCCCATTATAAAATACGCCGTGACTGCGCGCTTGCCGTCGGGAGTTTTTCCTACTATAATTCCTCTTCCGACGTACGGGTTTCCGCTTATTATCTCACCGATGGGTTTTGCTTCATATATATTCATAAGTCTTCTCCTTGGATAATTTTTGCCGCAACGCTCTCAACCGCGCGCGGAAGTATTATATGCTCCGCCTCCTGCATAACTCTTTTCTGAAGAATTTCCGGCGTGTCGCCCGGCTCAACATAAACCGCTTTTTGGTCTATTATCTTTCCGCCGTCCGGAATTTCGTTTACGAAATGCACCGTTGCGCCCGTAACCTTAACTCCATAAGAAAGCGCCGCCTCATGCACCCTTAAGCCGTAAAAGCCCTTTCCGCAAAAGGAGGGAATAAGAGAGGGATGAACGTTTATTATCCTCTCGGGATATTTAGAGGTAAAGCTCTCCGAGAGAATACACATAAAGCCCGCAAGAACTATAAGCTCGATGCCGTTTTGCTCCAAAAGGCCTATAAGCCTGCTCTCAAACTCCTCCTGCGTCATGCTCTTTTTATCTATTACCTCTGTTTTTATGCCCGCCGCCTGCGCCCTTTTTAAGGCGTATGCGTCCGCGCGGTTCGATATAACGAGGCTTAAATTCACATGAGGCGTTTTATTTTCTCCCCCGGCAGCAATTATCGCCGCAAGGTTGGTTCCTCCTCCGGAAACCAAAACCGCCGTGTTTACCTTTTTTTCGTTCATATGAGCTCTATTTTATCCTCGCCTTTAACTATTTCGCCTATTGCGTATGCGCCCTCTCCGCTTAAAATTTCAAGAGCCTTTTGCGCGTCTTCCTTTTTAACGGTTATGCTCATTCCGACGCCCATGTTAAAGGTGTTAAACATGTCTCTTTCGTCAATATCCGCCGTCTTCATTATAAGGTCGAATATGGGAAGCACCTTAACCGCTTTCTTGTCTATTTTTGCGCAGAGTCCGTCGGGAATGCTCCTCGGAATGTTCTCATAGAAGCCGCCGCCCGTAATATGGGAGATTCCCTTTACGTCAACCTCGTCTATAAGCTTTAAAACGGGCTTAACGTATATTTTTGTGGGCGTTAAAAGCGTCTGCCCTATGCTCTTTCCTGAAAGTGCGTCAACAGGCTTTTTAATATCGCTGTTTTCAACGTCAAACACCTTTCTTACGAGCGAAAAGCCGTTTGAATGAACGCCGCTTGAGGGAAGAGCTATAATAACGTCTCCCGGGTTTGTGCGCTTATTGTCGATAACCTTGCTCTTATCCACCACGCCGACGGAAAAGCCCGCAAGGTCATATTCGTCTTCGGGGTAAAAGCCCGGCATCTCCGCCGTCTCTCCGCCGATAAGCGCGGCGCCCGCCTGAACGCAGCCCTCGCATACGCCCGAAACTATCTGCTCTATCTTCTCGGGAACGTTCTTTCCGCAGGCGATATAGTCAAGAAAGAAAAGCGGCCTTGCGCCCGTGCATATTACGTCGTTTACGCACATTGCAACGCAGTCTATTCCCACCGTATCGTGCTTATCCATTAAAAACGCAAGCTTTAGCT
>CAKSBK010000033.1 GCA_934438035.1 uncultured Christensenellaceae bacterium | reverse complement strand
TTTTTAAGATGAAAATATGCTCTTCAACACCTCGGAAAATTACATGTTTAATATGGCAAAAGGCTAAGGAGCAGGCGTGTTTTTAAAATAAAGCGCATATAGAAAATTCTCTCAACAGATTAAGAAAAGCGCCCGCCCTTTTGGCGTTATACATAGATATCCCGAGGAAAAGACGCTGTTTAACAAAAGCTCATAAAAGTTGCGGCGTTTTTACATGTCGGCTTTTGAAATATATGCGATAGTAATATGTCTTGAAATTCATTTAGGCATTTAACGGCAAATTTAAAAGTTTGCCGTTTTTAATTTGCGTCCTTAATTTCGCTTTTAATCGCTTCATATATTACGGAGCAAAACGGGGGCGCCAATACAGCGCCCGCCGCACCGAAAACATTAAAGGCGCAGGCGCTTACAACGAGAGTTAAAATAGGAGAAAGACCTACCTTTTTTCCTGCAATTTTCGGATATAATATCTGACCTTCAATTATTTGTATAACTATAAAGGAGATGACGAAGACGGCTAAACCGTTTTTGGGAATAAGAAGAAGCGAACAGAGCAGGAACACGGCGACGGGACCGAAGTAGGGAATAAAAGAAAATGTAAAGTAAAGTGCGCTTATGAGAACGTAATAATCTGAGCCGAATATCTTTAAAACCAAAAAAAGCACGCAGGAGGATATTGTATATACCGTAAATTGTCCGGTGAGAAAACGGGAAAAAGCGCAATAGCACTTTTTTGCAAACTCAAACGGCGCCCCGCCGAAGTAATGCGAGCATGCGCTTTTTAACAAAAAAGAGAGCTTTCTTTTTTTAAAAAGAATATAAGCGGAGAAAAACACTCCGCCGATAACAGAAGTTAATTTACCGAAAAAACCGGCGGCAAATGAAACGAGATTTTCGGGAATCGTCTGTAAAAAATTCTGAACGCATATAAGAACGTTTTTTGCGACTAAGAGCGTTTCAATATGAGAAATAATAGATTTTATAAGCGCATATGCGCTCTTTGCCGCTTCCGTTACAGAGGAAAGAAGCGCGGGAAAAAGCGTCACGGAAAATATAAAAGCAAGGGCAAGAAGAGCTAAATAGCAAATAACGACGGAGAGGGCGTAAGCCGGTTTAATATTTGCTTTATATAGCGCTTTTAACATTAAATTCTGTGGCACGCTTAAAAAAAGCGCCAAAAGAATGCCTATACGGAAGAAATCCGCAAGGATAAAGAAGAGAAAGGCGGTAATACAGCATACGGCAAAAAGCGTTTTTCTGTTCATGAGAAGCTCCGAAAAGGTTTTACCGTATAATTGTATTAAAAAAGGCGGATGAAAATCACCTGCCCAAAATTTCTTTATTGTATATATCGTCTATATTTTTGCCTAAACTCTCAAGCGATGTAAAAAATTCCGCGCGCTGCTCTATGCTTAAGCAGGAAAGAAGCTCCTCGTAAAAAGCTTTTTGAGAGGAAACTATCTCAAAAACACAGGACTCAGCTTCGGGCATTATGTGCAGATGCAGCAGCCGTCTATCGTTCTTGTCATAGCTTTTTTCAATGTAATTTTTTTTAACAAGCTTATCTATAGACTGGGAAACTATGCTTTTTTTTAACATTCTTATATCGCAAATATCCTTTGCGGTATCAAACTCGGGGTTGTTTCTTAAAAAAGCAAGTATGTCAAACTCTGCCTGTGTGATGGAATATTTTTCGCAAACGGGGTGTGCTTTAAGCTGGTAAAGTTTATTTACTCTTTGGGTTATCGTTATAAATTTAGGAAAATGCTTCATATATGCCCTCGGCAAAAGTTGAAATAATAACAAAACTGATTATAATACTTATTTCCCGGTACGTCAATATTATTATATTTTTATCAGTATAACAATATGCGAATTTTATATATCAAATATAACGGGCAAAAAAACCGATTAATTAGGAGTGCTTTAACATTGCGCATGCGTTGAAAAATGCAACGGTTTATTACGGTACAATTATATCGATATAAGAATATCTATATTCCGCATATATATTACATTTTTCGTTAAACACAAGTTATTATATATATAAGAGAATTGAAAGGATAGTATCGATGAGCAGCAATATCACTGTTAAGGCGCTTTCAAGGCTGCCGCAGTATCTAAGTTTTTTAAAAACGCTTCCTAATGATAAAGAGGCAAATATTTCCGCCACCGCGATTGCCCAAAAATTAGGCTTAAACGATGTTCAGGTAAGAAAAGATTTGGCTGCCGTAAGCACGGGAGGCAAGCCTAAAGTAGGATATAACGTAATGTCTCTAATTGACGATATTGAAAAGTATTTGGGCTTTAAAGATGTTTCAGACGCCGTTATAGTCGGCGTAGGAAATCTCGGAAGAGCGCTTTTATCCTATGGCGGCTTTAAAGACTACGGACTTGATATTGTAGCGGGTTTTGATACAAATCCCGAAGTGGTCGGAAGCGAGGTTTCCGGCAAGCCTGTGTTTGACGAACGGGAGATTGAGCATATATGCCGCAGGATGAAGATAAACATAGGCATTATCGCCGTTCCGGAGGTTTACGCTCAGGAGGTTTGCGACAGACTCATAAACGCAGGAATAATAGCCGTTTGGAATTTTGCGCCTACTCATCTTAACGTTCCCGAGGGCGTGCTTTTGCAAAATGAAAACATGGCAACGTCTCTTGCGATTTTAAGCGCGCATCTTGAAAAGAAAATAGGTAACATATGAAAATAACCGTTTGCATTGGTTCATCCTGCCATATAAAGGGATCGGCAAAGGTGGTGGAGATATTGTCGGCATTAATAGAGCGCTACTCGCTGTCGGACAAGGTTGAGCTTGCGGGCGCCTTTTGCATGGGGCGCTGCAAAGAAGGGGTCTGCGCCGCTATAGATGACGATATATATTCGCTTACAGCTGAAAATACAGAGGAGTTTTTCTTAAAAGAAGTGCTTGAGAGGGTAAAAAAATGACGGAATGTCTTATATCAAAAAAATCAAACTGCAAAAATTGCTATAAATGTATAAGAAACTGTCCTATAAAATCTATCGGTTTTACGGGCGAGCAGGCTAGCATATTGCAAGGAGAATGCGTACTTTGCGGAAAATGCGTTTCGGTATGTCCTCAGCATGTAAAGCAGATAAGAGACGATCTTCCGCTTGCAAAAGCGCTTTTAAAGAGCGAAGAAAGGGTTATTGCAAGCATTGCTCCTTCTTTTGTGGCAAATTACTCCGGAGTTAATATAGCGGGTATGAGAAAAGCGTTAAAGGAGTTAGGCTTTTTTGACGCGGAGGAAACCGCAGTCGGCGCAACTATAGTTAAAAATAAATATGAAGAGCTTATCGACCGCCGTGAACAGGAGATTATAATAACGACCTGTTGTCACAGCGTAAATCTCTTAATACAAAAGCGCTATCCCGAGGCGATAAAATATCTTGCGGATGTTGTTACGCCTATGCAGGCGCATTCTATTGACATAAAAAGAAGATACCCCGGCGCAAAAACGGTTTTTATAGGTCCCTGCATATCAAAAAAGGGGGAAGCGGACACCTGCTCCGACGCAGTGGACTGCGTTTTGACTTTTGACGAGCTTTCACGCTGGCTTGACGAAAAGGGAATAGAGCTAAAGGGAGAAAAAGAAGAGATTTCCGCGGCAAAGGCAAGACTTTTTCCCGTAACGGGCGGCATATTAAAGACGATGAGCATTACAGAAAGCAGAAAAGAAGCTTATACTTTTATGACCGTCGACGGAATGGAGAACTGCATGAGAGCGGTGGAGGACATAATTTCGGGAGGCATAAAAAACTGCTTTATAGAAATGTCCGCCTGCGCAGGCAGCTGCATCAACGGTCCCGTTATGCAAAACGTTAACGCTTCACCGGTAAGAGGCGAAATCGCCGTTTCAAAATATGCTAAAGACGGAGATTTTGACGTTTATTCATACAGCAGCGCGGCGACAAAAAGAGATTTTTCTCCCCTTTCTTCAAAGCCCGTAAACGTCAGCGAAGAGGCTATAAGAGAGGTTTTAAAGAAGCTTGGGAAGACAAACCCGGCGGATGAGCTTAACTGCGGAACCTGCGGATACGAAACCTGCCGCGAAAAGGCAAAAGCGGTTTTGTTGGGTAAGGCAACTTTGGAAATGTGCTTGCCGTATTTAAAGGAAAAAGCGGAGTCGTTTTCAGATACGATAATAGAAAATACCCCCAATTCGGTAATAGTGCTAAACGAGCAGTTTGACGTGGTTAAGGTAAATCATGCGGCGCTCAGCCTTTTAAATATGAGAAGCGACGCCGTTACGGGAAGCCCGGTGGTGAGGATACTTGACCCAACGCCGTTTATAAATGTTTTTAACAGCAAGAAAAACGCTCATTTTTCAAAGGTGTACCTTGCGGAATACGGAAAATATGTGGAGCAGTCTATAATTTACGACAAGAATTATCACATAATAATCTGTATTATGAGAGATATCACAAAGGTTACCGCCGACGAGGACAGAAAGGCGGAGGTTACGAGAGCCGCCGTTGAGATAACCGATAAAGTAATTGAAAAGCAGATGCGCACCGTTCAGGAAATAGCCTCGCTTTTAGGAGAGACGACGGCGGAAACAAAGGTCGCTTTGACAAAGCTTAAGGAGACGCTTAAAGATGAATGAACTTTGCACAGACGTCGGTTATATAAGCGTCAATAAAAACGGCGAGCAGCTTTGTGGAGACCATGTGGAAATATTAACGCCCGACGAACAGACGACCGTGGTTGTTCTTGCGGACGGACTCGGAAGCGGCGTTAAGGCGAATATATTGTCAACTTTGACCTCGAAAATTATTTCTACCATGATGGCAAATTCGCTTTCTGTGGAAGACTGCGTTTCCACAATCGCTTCAACTCTTCCGGTGTGCAAGGTAAGAGGAGTGGCATATTCCACATTTTCCATAATACGCATAACGGGAAATTCGGAGGCGGAGATAATTCAATACGACAACCCGAAGGTCATAATGCTGCGAGAGGGAAAAAACGTTGAATATGCTACCGTTTCGGAAACCATAGACGGGAAAAACATACTAAAATCTAAAATTGCGATAAAAGAAGGCGACGTTTTTATTGCAATAAGCGACGGCGCCATTCATGCGGGTGTGGGAAGCACTCTTAATTTCGGCTGGCAAAGGGAAAACATAATTGAGTTTATGGAAGAGACCTATGACCCGGGCTTTACTGCAAAAACGCTTTCCACGATGCTTGTTTCCCAATGCAACGACCTTTACGGGGGAAAGCCGGGGGACGATACGACAGCCTGCACCGTTAAAGTGAGGAAGAGAAAGCCCGTTAACCTGATGATAGGTCCGCCGGCGGACCCTAAGGATTTGAATACTATGATGACGCTGTTTTTTGCAAAGGAGGGCAGACATATAGTCTGCGGAGGGACAACCTCTCAGCTTGCGGCAGAGTTTTTGGGAAAGAAGCTTGACGTAAGCTCACCCGTATACATTGACCCGGAAATTCCGCCGACTGCAAAAATAGAGGGCGTGGATATAGTAACCGAGGGCGTTATTACAATGAACAGGGTTCTTTTATATGCAAAAGATTATCTGGAAAACAACGAGAAATATACGATATGGAGCTATAAAAAGGACGGAGCCTCGCAAATAGCGAGAATGCTCTTTGAAGAAGCGACTGATATAAACTTTTTTGTCGGAAAAGCGGTTAATCCCGCACACCAAAGTCCGGAGCTTCCTATCGGATTTAATATAAAAATGCATCTCATCGAGGAACTTTCACAGTGTCTTACCAAGATGGGCAAAAAAATCAAAGTAAGCTATTTTTAGGAGGAACAATATGGAAAAGTCTTTTGACTTCACGGCTGTCGATAAAATAATCGACGAGTATGGCGCATATCCCCGCTCGGTAATCGCCATTTTGCAGGGAATACAGGAACATTACCGCTATATCCCGGCAGAGGTTTTCCCGTATCTTTCAAAAAGACTCGGGGTAAGCGAAGCGAGAATTTACAGCGTCGCAACGTTCTATGAGAACTTTTCTCTGGAGCCCAAAGGCAAGTATGTTATTAAAGTGTGCGACGGAACGGCATGTCACGTAAGAAAAAGCATACCGATTCTTGAGAGACTCAGAAGCGACCTTGCGCTTACGGACAAAAAGGTAACTACGGACGACCTCATGTTTACGGTTGAGACGGTTTCCTGTCTCGGGGCGTGCGGTCTTGCGCCCGTTTTAACGGTTAACGATAAAGTATACCCCTGCATGACGCCCGATAAGGCGACGGAGCTTTTGGAACAGCTTAAAGAGGAGGGCTGAAATGATACGCACAAGACAGGAACTTATTGATATAAGAAACACATATAAAAAAGCGCTCGAAGCGGAAAAGAAGAAGATTCTCGTCTGCGCCGGAACGGGCTGCGTTTCAAGCGGATCTCTCGTTATTTTTGACAAGCTTAAGGAATTATTGGAAAATAACGGAGTTAATTGCGAGGTTGAGCTTCAAAAGGAGCCTCACGACGGCAGCGTGGGAATGAAAAAGAGCGGCTGCCACGGCTTTTGCGAGATGGGTCCGCTTGTAAGAATAGAGCCGCAGGGCTGGCTTTACGTAAAGGTAAAGGAGGAGGACTGCGAAGAGATAGTAAACCGTACGATTATAGCGGGCGAGCATATTGAAAGGCTTGCATACAAAAGAGAGGGAGTCGTATGTAAAAAACAGGACGAAATACCTTTCTATAAGAAGCAGACCAGGCTTGTTTTGGAGCACTGCGGACATATTAACGCCGGTTCTATTCACGAATACCTTGCAATAGGCGGCTACAGCGCTTTTGAAAAGGCGCTCTTTGAAATGACGGGAGAGGAAATTGTCGACGAAATAACAAAGAGCAACTTAAGAGGAAGAGGCGGCGGCGGCTTTCCTGCCGGCAGAAAATGGGCTCAGGTTAAGGCGCAGAAGGAGTCTCAGAAATATGTCGTATGTAATGGAGACGAGGGAGACCCCGGCGCGTTTATGGACAGAAGCATTATGGAGGGAGATCCTCACAGAATGCTCGAGGGAATGATGATAGCGGCGCTTGCCTGCGGCGCAAGCGAGGGCTATATATACGTTCGTGCGGAGTATCCTCTTGCGGTTAACAGACTTAAAACCGCTATTGCACAGGCAACGGAGGAGGGTCTTTTAGGAGATAATATATTAGGCACGGGCTTCTCTTTTAAAATGCATATTAACAGAGGCGCGGGCGCGTTTGTCTGCGGCGAGGGCAGCGCTCTTACGGCTTCTATAGAGGGAAAAAGAGGCATGCCCAGAGTTAAGCCTCCGAGAACGGTTGAGCACGGACTTTTTGACAAGCCCACCGTTTTAAATAACGTTGAAACATATGCAAACGTTCCTTTAATAATAAATAAGGGAGCGGATTGGTATAAGACGATAGGGCCGGAAAACAGCCCGGGAACAAAGGCGTTTGCTTTAACGGGAAATATCGTAAATACGGGCCTTATAGAGGTGCCTATGGGAACTACCTTAAGGGAGGTTATTTTTGACATAGGCGGCGGCATGAGAGGCGACGGCAAGTTTAAGGCGGTTCAGATAGGCGGTCCTTCCGGCGGATGCCTTACGACAAAAGACCTCGATCTTCCTCTTGATTTTGACTCGCTTAAAAAGGCGGGCGCAATGATAGGCTCGGGCGGCCTTGTTGTTATGGACGATAAAACCTGCATGGTTGAGGTTGCAAGGTTCTTTATGAACTTTACGCAGAACGAATCCTGCGGAAAGTGCGTTCCCTGCAGAGAGGGTACCAAGCGCATGCTTGCCATACTTGAAAGAATTGTCGAGGGCAAGGGTGAAGAGGGTGATATAGAGCTTCTTTTGGAGCTTGCGGATACAATTTCCGCAACGGCGCTTTGCGGCCTCGGAAAAACCGCAGCTTCTCCCGTTGTAAGCACTATTATGAGCTTCAGGGACGAATACGAGGCGCATATAAGAGATAAGAGATGTCCTGCGGGCGCATGCCAGAAGCTTAAGGTTATAAGAATTGTTGAAGATAAGTGCAAGGGCTGCTCAAAATGCTCCAGAAAGTGCCCTGTGGGAGCGATAACCGGAAAGGTGAAGACGCCTTTCGTAATAGACCAGAAAAAGTGTATAAAGT
>CAKSBK010000032.1 GCA_934438035.1 uncultured Christensenellaceae bacterium | reverse complement strand
ACGGCCCGGGAGGATAGGTAGCTGCCGGATTCTATTTTACAAGGAACTCATAGCTTTCGCTGTGGGTTTTTTGATTTGTAAAAATATGCCGGAATCTCCGGGTTAAAAAATGCGCATATAAAAAGCACGGAGATAAATTCTCACCGCGCTTATTTTATTTCCGACATTAATACTGCAACCGAATTAAAACATCTTGCAAATCACGTCTGAATTTAGACGGCTGCAATCAAGCAACCTAACCGGGGCAATAACATGTGCTGTTACAGCTTGTTATACATGGATTTATTCATATTTGGCACTGTAATTCGGCGTTTGGATTTCTTTTACTATTTCCGCCTTATCCGCAATCTCTTTAACCTTTTTATATAACTCCGGTCCGCCTATAAGGTAGCTTTTAAGCCCGGCAACAACTATATAAGAATCCTTTTCGCCCATCATGATATAAACAGGGAGTTTGTGGACTTGCTTTACAGAGACAAGTATAGGGTATTCCGAGAGCAGAAAAGACCCTCCGTTTGCGTCATCTAACGTGAGTTGGGTTTGCACGTTCTCAAAAACGTTAAAAACTTCCTCCTGATTTATGAGGAGTAAGCCGTCTACTCCGTACATATCAATATCGACAAACTCAAATGTTTTATCCTTAAAAAGGTCTTGTGGAATAAATGATAAGGTAAGAAAAACCGCAAGGGCAATACAGATAACGGCGGCAACAAAAATTTTGATAATCAGTTTTCTTTTTTTATCGGTTTTGGTATTAGTATTAGTCATATAAATATCCTCACAAAATGCACGCTGTTTTTTGTTGAGATATCCGCTAAAGTGGATATCACAACAGCGAGAAGGAAAATCAGAACTTAAAGGTTACTGAGCCGCATTTCCAGGTCATCCATTCTTCCCTTGGGCTGTTGACCCACTGATATGCGGTAGCCCAGGGCGAGTCAAAATGCGGGGATTTGAAGACGATATTCACATTTCTGTCAGTTTTTTTCTCCCTTCCTTCCCTTTTTTTTAAATTAAAGTAGTATTGCCTAGAATAAATATTTGTTACTGTGGCTTTTTGTGTAACCAAGCCTAAGTGCCATTCATTGCCTACTTGTCTATAGGTCCACTGGTCAATTTTATCATATGTTAATGCTACTTCTAAGAAATCCTCCGATGACATTGTAACCCATGTCGTTCCGTAGGTATTGTTAAAGTCCTTAAGTAAGGAGATTCCGCTTGCGAGAAAGCTTATATATTGATTTGCGGAGGAAGCGACCGTAACTGCGATATTCGCTATTGAGGCTGCAACGGAGGAAGTGCCGGAGCCGCTTTTAATTGTGCGAGTCTTGGTGCCTGCGTTTCTTGTGATAAGCCTGTCGCTTCTCATCTTTGCTCCGTTATAAGTGTAGTAAGATGAAATTGTGTTCGTGCTTGCCGTAGGCGGAAGCGAGTCAGTGGCAAACTCCGTTGAAAAAAGGGTTATACTTTCATATGTTCTGCCGTCTTCGGTAATTTCACGATATATTTCTTTTATAGCCTCTTTAACTTCGTCTGTAATATCGTCATTATTAAGCAGAGTGTTTAAATCATCTTCGGTTTTAAGGTTAATATCCAACTTTCCGCACGGAATATATTCCTCGCCGTTTTCGGAAGCTGTTTCCATGGCATATACGCCGCTTGAGGATTTATAAATTCCCTCAAACTCCGTTTCAATATTATATTCGTTTGTTATAGGTATATTACTTTTCTTTTCCGGGGTAGGGTAATCGGGAATGCTGTCACTCTGTGAGGAAGAGGAAGCAAAGACATTGCCGGCAGCGCAAAACGTAAGCATTAAAACAAGTATAAAGCTCATGATAAATCTGACCTTTTTCATATTATCTCTCCTTTTTTAATTTTTGCTTGTAAACATACTCCCTAACATTAAAACCATGGGAATCAGTCCTTTCACTGTATATAACAACTTAAAAGGAAAAGTGCAACATAAATTTTGCTTGCAAAGAATAAAAATTTTGATATTATGAATGTAGCGAGGAATAATGCGCTGTTTGTGAATATATCCGGATTTTCGGGTGGGGGAGTTTTATGGATAGTAACAAGCCGTATAATAAAGAAATGATAGAGCATATTTATTTAAGCTGCTATAATATGATGTATGCTACAGCAAGCTTCTATGTGTTTGACAAAAACGCCGTAAAGGAAATTATTCACGACGTTATGGTTAAGCTTATTGAAAGGGCGGATTTTGCGGAGGGGCTTTCGCAAAGCGCGCTAAAGGCGTATATTTCCGTCTGCGTAAAGAGGCGGTGCTTTAATTACATAAGGCGAAAGGGCATTGAAAAGAGATATACGTCATTTCTAAAGCAAATAAGCGACGAAGAAGATGTTGAAGATAAGCTAATAACCGAACAGGAAGTGTTAAGAATGCTTGACGCTTTAAAGAGTATGCCCGATAATGCGAGAGATATTCTTACAGACAAGTATTTCTATGGGCTTTGCGACGAGGAGATTGCGGGGAAGCTTAAAATTAAGCCTCAGAGCGTAAGGCAGGCGCTCACGCGTTCAAGGCGAATGTTAAAAGAAAGGCTTGCCGGGAATAATTTTTAAGGCTATAGCATTTGGCTTTTTTTATTATTTATAGTATACTTTTTTTAAAGGAGTATGCTATGAAAATTACATGTAAAAACGAACATAAAAACACTAAACGCAGTAAAACCGTGCTTATCGTTATGGGGATAGTCGGTTTTATTGCGCTTTTGACGTTTATCGGCAGCTTTATAGATTATCTGCTGAAGCTTAAGGTTATGACGTACGTCTGCTTTGCCGCAGCGTTTTTGGCTGCCTTTATAGTTTTTAAAAAGCTCATTGTGGAATATGTCTACGAGCTGGAGGACGGCGTTTTTTCGGTAGACAGGGTTATAGACGAGGCGAAAAAGACTATTTTTGCCGTTGACGTGAAGTATATAGACGAGGTTTTGACATATGAAGAGTTTTCCTCTCTGACGGGCATATCCTGTTACTATGCTTCGTTTACAAAAAAGCCGCAGCTTACTTATATAGTATATACATCGGAGGAAAAGAAAAAGGCGATTGCCGTTTACGCTTCAAGGGAGTTTGCGGCGGCGCTTAAAGAAAGCTTAAAAGAGGGGCGGGAAGATGACGAATAAGGAATTAATGCTTTTGCAGAAGCTTTATAAATATGAGGGTGAAGAGCTTCATAAAATGAGAAGCAAGGCGAGAAGCTTAACCCGTTTAATTAACCTTACCACGGAGGAACAAAAGGAAGAGCGGGCGGAGATTTATCCGAAGCTATTCGGGAGGGTTGGAAAAAACTGCTATATAGAGCCGCCCTTTTACACGGATTACGGCTGCAACACCTTTATCGGCGATAACTTTTTTGCAAATTACGACTGCATTTTTATTGACGTAGCAAAAATAACAATAGGCGATAACGTTTTTATTGCGCCGAGAGTGGGGTTATATACTGCAGGTCACCCAATTGACCCGGACGTCAGAAACACGCACCTTGAATACGGTCATGAAATAGTTATAGGCAACAACGTGTGGATAGGAGCGCACAGCGTAATTAACCCCGGCGTTAAAATCGGAGATAACGCGGTTATAGGCTCGGGCTCTGTGGTAACAAAGGACATTCCGAAAAACACTATTGCGGCGGGAGTCCCCTGCAGGGTGATACGTGAAATTACAGAGGAAGACCGCAAATACTGGAATAATCTTGCGGATGAATATTATAAGGAATTTACCAAATGAATATAACGGTATATTTGGGCGCGAACGGCATTGAAGACGAAAAAATAAAGCGTGCGGTAACAGAGCTCGGCGAGTGGCTTGCTTTTAACGCTCACACGCTCGTATACGGCGGCTCTAAAACGGGGCTTATGGGAATATTGGCTGAAAGCGTAATGAAAAACGGCGGCAAAGCCATAGGCGTGGAGCCGCAGTTCTTTATAGACGCAGGCTATCAATATGACGGCTTAAGCGAGCTTATAGTTACAAATGACATGGCGCAAAGAAAGGCGAAAATGATAGAATTAGGCGAAGCGTTCGTCGCTTTTCCGGGGGGAACGGGAACTCTTGAGGAAATTTCGGAGGTAATGTCTAAAGTATCCTTAAGGCATATAAACGCCCCATGTATTCTGTATAATATAGACGGCTTTTACGACAGCCTTAAAACGCTTTTACAGCATATGACAGATAAGGGCTTATCGACAAAAAAGCGCCAGGAGGGAATATATTTTTGTAATAGCTTAGAGGAAATTATAAAGACGTTAAAAAAATGCGAATAAAAGACCGCTCGGAGAAATTCCGGGCGGTTTTTTTATTGCAAAGCTTTTTTATCTTTAAAATACCCCGTTAAAATGAGAACAAGCGCCGAGCCGGAAAAAAGCCCGTCCATAATTCCGTTAGGCAGCATAAACATCATTAAGCTGAGAGAAATAACGCAGTTTATTAAGGAAAGCGCAAGACCCCACATTTTGTTTTTACACAAGCCTGCCGCGCCTAAAACGCGCAGCACCCCGTAAATTAAGCCGCATATCAGCATCAAGAGCATGTTGTCTGAAAAATACGGAACTATAAAAGAAAAATATTTGTTTAAGCCGAGCTGTTCGCCTCCGCTCAGCAGTAAGGGTATGAGTAATATGCACCCCATAATTTCCATGAACGCCCCGTGAATGAACATGATAACGCAGGCGGCTTTAATTTTTTTCATATGCGCTCCCGGTATACGTTAATCGAGTATAGCTTTGATATCGTCGGGCAAGGGCTCCTCGGGAGATTTTTCAGGGCGCTTTTTCTTTAAAAGCTTAACCTCGTCCAAAGTAAAGGTGCGGGCGTCAAAGGTGCCGTCCGGCATGGGCAGCTTAACCTTGATCTCCTGCTTTAAGGCGTTGTTTGCAAGAACGGTTCCCTTTCCGTCGGGAGTTTTAACCTCGCTTCCGACCTTAGGCATTTTTAAAGCGATATATTCATAATATTCATGCTCGTAATTTAAACAGCACATGAGCCTGCCGCAAAGACCGCTTATTTTTGTAGGAGAGAGAGAAAGTCCCTGTTCCTTTGCCATTTTAATGGAAACGGGCTGGAAATCGCCCAAAAAGATTGCGCAGCAGGCGGGTCTGCCGCAGGGCCCCAAGCCGCCCACCATTTTAGCCTCGTCTCTTACGCCGATCTGCCTCAGCTCGATTCTGGTTTTAAAAACGCCCGCAAGGTCTTTTACAAGCTCTCGGAAATCCACTCTGCCGTCGGCGGTAAAATAAAAGACTATTTTGCTTCCGTCGTAGGTGTATTCAACGTTTATCAGCTTCATATCAAGCTTGTGCTTTGCGATTTTTTCATTGCAGGTTAAAAAAGCCTCTTTTTCCTTTTGCTTAAGCTCCAAAACCTTCTTTTCATCCTTATCTGTAGCCCTGGAAATTACCTTTTTAAGGGGTTTTCCGAGCTCGGAATCGTTTATTTGTTTATTTGATATGACGACCTTGCCGTATTCTACGCCCTTAACGGTTTCGACTATTACGCCGTCTCCCGCTTCAAAGCGAATACCGGCGGGGTCAAAGTAGTATATTTTTCCTACCTTCTTAAAGCGTACTCCTATTATTTCAGACATTTGTTTCTAACCTCCGTTATGCCAAAGACGAGCGAACGCAGGGCAAGCGTGGAATTTATGCCGGGCGACGTGCGTTTGGCGTCTATAGTATTTGATATTTTTTCGGATATTTTATATAAGCCCGCGGGTGTAACGAGGCTGCCTATGCTTTTAAGAAGCGCCGTTTTATCGGGATTATAAAGATATTTGGTATCCTTATTTATTAAAAGCATAAGGGCGTCTCTAAAAACGCAGAACAGTGTTTCAAGGAACAATACCGGCTCGTGCTTTGCCGCAAGCTCGCCTATTTTAAAGACGGAGGGCCTTTTATAAGTCATGAGAAGCTCGGCGGCCTTTATGGCGTCCTGCCTCGCCGAAAAAAACGCTTCGTCCGCTAAAAGCGCTTTTGCCTTATGTGGACTTCCCATTGAATACGCCGCGGCAACGTCGGCAAGCTCTGCGCCGTTTAGGTATTGAACTATAAGTTTTCGCCGCGTAGGGGGGATATCCACCCTTACCGTCCTTGAGCGTACCGTTAAAAGAAGCTTATCGGGAGCGCTTGACGTGAGTATAAAAACCACGTTTTCGGGCGGCTCCTCGATTGATTTAAGAAGAAAGTTCTGGCAGACTTCGTTTAGCGTGTCCGCTTTTCTTATGAGAACGCATTTATATTTGCCCTCGTAAGCTGTGTTTGATATGAAATCCGCAATGGGGAGAACGTCTTCCTTTTTTAAATTTGCCTCGGAGGATATATTTAAAATATCCACATGATTGTTATTCAGAACCTTTTTGCATTCGGGGCACACTCCGCAGCCGATTTTATAACGGCAGTAAAGGCGCTGCAAAAAAAGATACGCTGCGTCTGCCGCTTCCTCTTCGCCCCGTGCGGTTATTAAATACGCTCCCGAAACTTTATTATAAAACGCAGCCTTATATAACAGGCTCATATATTCGCGGGACATTTAAAATATTTCCTCCGCCTTGAGAGAAATTTCTTTTGAAACCTCCGCCGCGGTTTTTTCGGCGTTTATAATAATAAACCTTTCGGGGTCTTTTTTTATGAGGCGCAAATAGCCGTCGTAAACCTTGGCTTGAAAGTCCGTTCCCAAAAGCTCGAGCCTGTCAAGCCCGCCGCGAGATGTAACTCTTTTTAAAACGTCGTTTGGGGAGGCGTTAAAAAAGAAGGTGCGGTCCGGCATGCAGCTTTTTATCGCATATGCGTTCGCTCCGCAAACGAAGTCGTACCCTAACCCTCTTGCATATGCCTGATATGCAAAGGAAGAGTCTATATATCTGTCGCAAAGGACGATTTTCCCCTCGTTAAGTGCGGGAAGAATCACTTCGTCTATAAGCTGAGCGCGCGCTGCCGCAAAAAGCAGAACCTCCGCTTCGTCGCAGAGGCGGGAGTTTTTTTTATCGAGAAGAATGCTTCGGATTTTTTCCGAAATATCGCAGCCTCCCGGCTCTCTTAAAGAGATATAAGGAAGCTTTTTTTCTTCGAGTATGGTTTTAAAATGAGCGATTTGAGTGGATTTTCCGCAGCCGTCAATTCCCTCAAAGCTCAAAAACAAGCCTTTTTTCATATCTGTCCTTAAATTATCCTATTTATACAAATTAATTATAACGCAAAACGGAAGCAATATGCAACAAAAATGCAAACCAAAACGGCGTTTAAAAAACGCCGCCTGGATTTTTTGGAGAAATTATAATTGTTTATTTGAAAGCTCTTGCTGTAAGAATATAATAGCCGCGGGAAATGAAGCTTGAATAGCGTTTATGCGAAAATCATGTGAATATTTGTAAACTAAATATGTACGTTCACGTTTAACAGACTTTTAACAATATCACGGTAACGGTGTTAACGGCGCTCGGATATAATGAAATTGTCTTAAGAAGAAAAGATTTTAAAGATTAAAGGAGTATATAAGAAATGAAAAAGTCAATTTGTATGATTATTACTGTATTGCTCTTGGCAATGTCGCTTTTCGGCTGTGCGGCAAAGGGCAATGATGAATCCCCCGCCGACACCCCCGAACAGACAGCCGAGCAGGGCGGTTTTGCGGGCGGAATAACCGTTTTATCCCGTGAAGAGGGCTCCGGAACAAGATCGGCGTTTATCGAGCTTACCGGCGTACAGGGAGGTGATCAAATTGGATAAATTCGGGAAATTGATCCAAAACGAGTTTGTGAAGCTGTTCAAACGAAAATCCATTTGGATTATGGTAGGGGTAGTTGTTCTGACAGCCTTTTTGACAACCATGAGTTACCGCATTACCTACGAAGCTCCTGATATAGCATCAGAAGAAAAGCAGTGGCAGATCCAACGCGACAGCATCGACACGGCCGTTTTCGCAACCGATGAATACGGCGAGTATTTGGATAAGAGCGCGCACGCCTATGAACAGCGCTCCACTTTTGAAATGCTGGACTATCTGCTGAAAAACAAGGTCAGCGCTAAAGATTGGCGCTATACCAAAGAAGTGATTCAAAATATGTATAAAACCAAGCTGGCGATCACGCTTGGCGATAGCTCCACCGAAACGGCCGATCTCTACGCCCGGCTCAAGGACATGGTGGAAAATGATAATTGGAGAGCCTATTACCGCGAG
>CAKSBK010000031.1 GCA_934438035.1 uncultured Christensenellaceae bacterium | reverse complement strand
CCGTCACTCCTGCGCCGATAAGCTCCGCCGCCCCAAAGGGTGCGGAGGAAAAATCGATACCTTTTAAACAGTATATAACGAGAAGCCCCATCATTGCCGCAGGAAGCTTAAGAGAAAGATAATCTATGACCTGCGGTCTTTTTTTGCCCTCGGGAAAGAGCACAAACGGCGTAAACCTTGTTATCATAGTACCTATTGTTACCGCAAGGACGGTTAAAATAAGCTCAAGCGTGTTCATTTTTATTAACCCTCCTTATGATAAGCGTAACCGCAAGAATTATTATCATCGCCGGAATCACAAGATTATCCGCCCCGAAAATCACAAGCGCCGCAACGCTTGAAAGCACGCCGACTATTCCCGAGGCTCTGTTAACTTTGTTCATCATCTGCTCAACGAAGAGAACAACGAAAAGCGCCGTCAAGACAAAGTCCAAGCCCTCGGCGTTAAAGGTCATGAGTTTTCCTATTACCCCGCCCAAAAACGACGCCGTCACCCAATACAGATAATCAAGCACGGATATCGAAAGATAAAAATACTTTGCGTTAACGCCTTTTGGCGGCTCAACGCTCGAGCATACCGAAAACGTTTCGTCGCACATAAGATATATTAGAAAAAAGCGCGCTTTCCCCATGCTCCCGTATTTTTTAAGCATGGATATTCCGTAAAAAAGGTGCCTTGCATTTACCATCAGGCTCATAAAAAAAGCCCCCGCAGGGTCAAATGCCGCCGTCATCAGAGTTATAAGCACATATTGCATGCTTCCGCAGAACGCAGTCGCGCTTATAAATAACGACCACAGCGCATTAAAGCCCTTTTGCTGCATTAGTATACCGTATGCCATTCCCAGAGCTATAAAGCCCGTAAGCACGGGAAGAGTATACTTAAAAGAGCATTTTACGGCTTTTTTTATTTCGCAAAGCTTTCCTTCGTCTTTTTCCGGCATATTTTACCTCTAAAATGAATTTGCATATTTATTCTAATATTTAACTGGTTTTTTGTCAATTATAAACATAATGTGCCTATTTTTCGCATAAAAAAACGGAACCACAGTTCCGTTTTTAATTTTATCAGCTCTGATGATATGTCGCGAAGAAGTCCTTCATGCTCTCCATAGCCTGCCTTAAGGTTTCTTTATTCGGCAGATAAACTATGCGGAAATGATCGGGAAGCGGCATGTTAAAGCCGGTGCCCTGCGTAATCAATATCTTCTTTTCCTTAAGAAGATCAAGCGCAAACTGCATATCGTCCTTAATTCCGAACTTTTTGATATCCATCTTGGGGAAAATATAAAATGCCGCCTTAGGCTTTTTAACCGTGATTCCGGGAATATCGCAAAGCGCGTCGTAAATATAATTTCTCTGCTCGTATATTCTTCCGCCGGGAAGCAGAAGATCGTCTATAGACTGTTTTCCGCCGAGCGCGGTCTGCACTATGCTCTGTGCGGGAACGTTAGAGCAAAGGCGCATTGAAGATAGAAGATTTAAGCCCTCAATGTAGCCTTTTGCGCGTGATTTATCTCCCGAAAGGCACATCCATCCCACTCTGTAGCCCGCTATTCTGTGCGATTTTGAAAGTCCGTTAAAATTGACGCACATAATGTCGGGAGCAAGCGACGCTATTGAAGTATGCTTTTCTCCGTCCATAACGAGTCTGTCGTAAATTTCGTCCGCAAAAATTATAAGCCCGTTTTGTCTTGCAACCTCGACAATCTGCTCCAAAATCTCCTTAGGATATAATGCGCCCGTAGGATTGTTGGGGTTTATAATTACTATTCCCTTCGTTTTATCCGTAACCTTTTTCTTGATATCGTCTATATCGGGATACCAATCCTGCTCCTCGTCGCATACATAATGCACAGCCGTGCCGCCCGCAAGAGTTACGGACGCCGTCCAAAGAGGATAATCGGGAGCGGGCACCAAAATCTCGTCTCCGTTGTTTAAAAGCCCCTGCATAGCCATAGTTATAAGCTCGGAAACGCCGTTTCCCGTGTAAATATCGTTTATTCCCACGTTAGGTATTCCCTTAAGCTGGCAATATTGCATTATCGCCTTTCTTGCGGAGAAAAGACCTTTGGAATCCGAATAGCCCTCGCAGTCTCTTAAGTTATACATCATGTCGTGTACAATCTCGTCGGGTGCTGTAAATTTAAAGGGCGCGGGGTTCCCTATGTTTAATTTTAATATCTGTATTCCGTCGGCTATCATTTTGTTCGCTTCGTCCATAACCGGACCTCTTATATCATAGCAGACGTTATCAAGCTTTGTCGATTTTTCAAACGTTTTCATTTTAATTCTCCTTTTCATTAAAAAACCCCGAATGCCGAAAAGCATTCAGGGCGAACTTTTATATTCGTGGTACCACCTAAATTCGGGAAAACCCGCACTCACCGCAGCGCCTACACGCCGCCGCCGATATAACGGTCAGCACCCGTTGAAGCCTACTCAGCGGCAAAAGCGCCGTTCGGTTCAAAGCTCAAAGACTGCTTCACGCAAGCCGCTTAAGGGCTTTCACCTTCCGCCCTCTCTCTTTAAAAGCCTCTCTCACGCTACTCCTTCTTATCTCAGCCGTAACTTAAGTTACTATGATTATAGCACCGTAAAAATAAATGTCAACCTCTAATTATCTGTTTTTAAGCATTTCTATAACCGCAGAGGGTCTGTCCGCCTTAAACACGGCGCTTCCCGCAACAAGCACGTTTGCGCCCGCCGCCGTTAAATGCTTGGCGTTTGCACCCGAAACTCCGCCGTCTATCTCTATATCTATATTCTTCCCGGAAAGCTCGATCATCTGCTTAAGCTTCTCAATCTTTGCGAGCGTATAGGGAATAAACGCCTGACCGCCGAAGCCGGGGTTAACGGACATAAGTAAAACCATATCGGTATATTCAAGCACGCATTCAACCGCACTTACGGGCGTCGCAGGATTTAATGCAACCCCCGCCTTAACTCCCGCTGCGGATATTTGGTTAAGAACTCTGTTAAGATGCTTTGTTGCCTCGGCGTGCACGGTTATTATATCCGCTCCCGCCTGTGCAAACTCTTCAATATATCTCTCAGGTCTTTCTATCATAAGATGAACGTCCAGGGGAAGCACGCTTCTTTTTTTAAGAGCGGCAACCATGCTTTGTCCAAATGTTATATTGGGAACAAAAAGTCCGTCCATAACGTCGCAGTGTATCATATCGGCGCCCCACTCGCTGCATTTTTCCACCGCTTCTCCCATAGCCGCAAAATCCGCCGATAAAATTGAAGGCGCAACCATTATTTTTCTGTCAGTCATACATAGTTTCCTTTCTTTGTCTTAATTGATTTAACAGTATTAAATATCTATCGTATCTCTCTTTTGATATTTCCCCTTTTATAAGCTGCTCTTTAACTGCGCAGCCCGGCTCTCTATCATGAAGGCACTGCAAAAACCGGCAGCCGCTTCTTTTAAATTCGGGATAATAATCCGAAAGCTCGGGCGGCTCTATATCTATGCATTCAAGCACGCTGAAGCCGGGCGTGTCTATCACCGTTGCGTTAATATCCGGAATAAACATAAGCTCCGAATGCCTTGTGGTGTGTCTGCCCCTGTCCGTCTTTTTTGAAAGTCCTCCCGTTTCAAGCTCAAAACTTGAATTGAGCGCATTAATGAGGGAGGATTTTCCCACTGCGGACTGTCCTGCAAAACATACGCATTTATTTTTAATAAGCTCCCTTAATTTATCCGTTCCATGCTGCATTTTTGCGGAAACACAGAGAATAGGAACGTTAAGTCCTTTATACTGCTCTTTAATATCTTCACCCGCGGCGGCGTCGCATTTATTTATTACAACCGCATAATTAATCAAATTATATTGCGCGTAAACCGAAAGCTTGTCCGCCAAAAGAAAATCAGGTTTGGGCTTTTTTGCCGACAAAACTATGAGAAGCATATCTACATTCGCAACCGCCGGGCGTATAAGCTCGTTTTTTCTTTCGTAAATACTCTCGACATATCCCAAGGATACGTCCGTCGGCGGAGTTATTTCCACGATGTCTCCCGGAATAGGTTTTACCCCTTCAAGGCGAAACTTGCCTCTTGCCCTGCATTCGTAAACCTCTCTTTCGCATTTGACGTAATAAAAACCGCCTACTCCTTTTAAAATAACGCCTTTCGTTTTTTATTCTCCCCTCGTCAGTTTAGCTTTTTAAGGCTCGTTTCGGACGTCTCAAAAAGCTCTCCGTCCACGTAATAATTTAAAATATATCTGTCAGCTTCATCTGCATTTTCGAGATACAGCTTAAAATCCGTGTTGAGCTTTTTCATATTAACCGCCTCGTCATAACTCAGCTGCTTTTCAAAAACAACACGCTCAAAATCAATTATAGGCGCGCCCGCATACGCCTCGTTCGTCATCGTTTCCGTTGTACGCTGTATGCTCAGCGTCACTGTGACGGTCTTTTCCTTCCCCGTCAAAAGCGCTTCCGCAACGCTTTTTTTAAGCTTAAACGAGGAACCGTAATTTGCCTGTGAAAGCGCATAGGTATAAAGCTTTATATCCTGCCCGGAAGAATATGCCTCTCCCGATTTCGGGCTTTGATCAAACACCGTTCCGTAGCTTCCCGAAGCCTCATAATCCTCATAAATCCAAATTCTGCCGAAATTGTATTTTGAGAATCTCAAGCCGTACACCGCGTCTTCAGTATCAAGACCGTAAACATCGGGAATTTTGCCGTCTGAATATACGAAAATTCTGTTAATGTACAGTATTACCGCCGTATCCTCCTTAAGATGAGCGCCTGCGTCGGGATACTGCGAATAAACGATTCCGTTTTCAACGTCCTCATAATTCGTCTGCGTCGTAACTATGTTTGACGGTTGTATTCCCATATCTTTAAGTATTTGCTTTGCCTGCTCCTCCGTTTTTCCCGAAAGATCCGGCATATCAGGAAGCTCATCCTGATTTTTTGAAACAATCACCGTAACCTTGTCGTTATCCTTAAGCGTTTTTCCCGCCTCCGGGCTTTGGGAAATAACCTTTCCATCCTCCATGGAAATTCCCTTTTCATAGGTTATTGTTATATCAAGATCCAGCCCGTATTCGTTAAGCTGCAGCATCGCGGCGTCTTCCGTCTTGTCTATCAGATTCGGCATATAAATCGTTTTAAAGGCGCTGCCCCTTGAAATGAGGAAAATAACGGCGAACGTCAAAGCCGCGGCTACCGACAGAGCAATGGAAATCACGGGAATAAGGCGCTTATTTTTAAGTCTCCTGCGCTTTTCCTCCTTAGCCTCTTTAACGTAAGCGCCGCTTTTTTCCGTAAGGCACCTTGCAATATCTCTTCCCATTGCCGAAGCGCTCTGATATCTGTCCTCCGGCTTTTTTTCGATCGCCTTTAATATTATTTTATTTAAGCTCTCCGGCAAAGACGGCTCTATTTCCTTAGGCGCGACGGGCGGCGTATGAAGATGCATAAGAGCAACCGAGAGCTTGTCCTCCGCAACAAAGGGAAGTCTTCCCGTACACATTTCATAAAGCATTATTCCCATAGAATATATGTCTGTCGAAACGCCCGTTTTCTGCCCCGTAGCCTGCTCTGGAGAAAAGTAATTAACCGAACCGACTACCTTTTCGTCATTATTTATTTCCTGCTCTCCCAATTCCCCCGCTATTCCGAAATCCGTAAGATACGGCTCTCCGTCAAGGTCAATAAGAACGTTACGCGGCTTTAAATCTCTGTGTACAACTCCCCTGTGGTGAGAATAGCTCAATGCGGAAAGCAATTTTTTTGCAATACTTACGCTCTTTTCAATCGGAAGCCTTTCTTTTTCCATAAGCGCGGCAAGAGTCGACCCCTCGATATATTCCATTACTATATATCTCATGCTGCCGCGGGTGCCGTAATCTACAATTCTGACGATGTTTTTATGCGCCAGGCGGGAAGTAACCTCTCCCTCCTTTAAAAAGCCGTTTACAATCTGTTTGTTTGACTGAAACTCTTCTTTAAGCACCTTAACGGCAACCGAACGCATTTGCTTTCTGTCGTATGCGCGGTAAACTCGGCTCATTCCTCCCTCGTCTACAAGGCGGCGGATTTCAAATCTGTTTTTAATAACGGAGCCTAAAACATTGTCGTTTATAATTACTATTACGGAGACGTTATCTCTTCCGCCGGCATTAAGCGCTTTTTCCATAAGCGTCTGCGCTTTTTGCCTTGCGGAACCTCTTTTCGAAAGGACCTCCGAAATCTCTTCTTTACTCACCTCGTCGTAAAGACCGTCCGAACAGATAAGAAGCGTATCCGAAATCTCCCATTCAAACGTAAATGTATCGGGCGTAACGTCCTCCATACCCACTGCTCTTGTTATTATGTTTCTGTATGGGTGAATATCCGCCTCCTGCTGAGTTAAAAATCCCTTTTCCACAAGATACTGCACGTATTTATGGTCTTTTGTAACCTGCTTTAAGCCGTCTTTTCCGAATTTATATATTCTTGAATCGCCTATATTTACGGCGCAAACCTTTTTGGAATCGACAATCGCCGCAGCGAGCGTCGTTCCCATGTTTTTATACTCTTCTTTTCTCTTGGAAATCTCAAAAATACGGTCGCTCGCCTTAACGGCAACGCTTGCAAGAGTCTTTTCATCCGTCCTTTTGAGTCTGTCCTTAAGCTCGTAGGAAATATAGCTTACAGTAGTGCTGCTCGCCGTTTTACCCGCCGCCTGACCGCCCATTCCGTCCGCAACCATCGCAAGAAGAGGAGCGCCGCTCCCCGAAACATAAACGGTATCTTCGTTTTTTTCACGTACTTTTCCGACGTGTGAAAGCGAACAAACGTCCATTAATTATTTCCTTTCGCCATTCTTTTCGCACGCAGCTGACCGCAGGCTCCGTCAATATCTCTTCCTAAAGAGCGCCTTACCGTTGCGCTTATTTTAAGCTTTTCAAGCTCGTTTAAAAAGCCGTATACTCTTCCTTTCTCCGGAGCTTTAAAGGCAGCGCCCTCCACCTCGTTATAGGGTATCAGATTTATATGGCAGTTAATATGCCCCAATATTTTTTTCAGCTCCAAAGCGTCCTCATGCGTATCGTTAAAGCCGCCTATCAGAAGATATTCGAAAATAACTCTTCTGCCGCTCTTTTTTTGATAATACTCCATAGCGGCAAGAGTCTCTTTAATATCGTATTTTTCCGCTATAGGCATAAGAACGCGCCTCTTTTGCGCAAAAGCGCTGTGAAGCGAAAGACAAAGCGTAACGCCTATATTTTCATCCGCAAAGCGGTATATTGCGGGAACTATTCCGCAGGTTGAAAGAGAAATATTTCTAAAGGATATATTGAGGCTCTCTTTTGCGTTTATAAGCTCTAAAAACTTTTTAACCGCCCCGTAATTTGAAAGCGGCTCTCCCGTGCCCATAAGCACTATATTCGTTATGTTCCTTCCGTTTTCTCCTATATCGGCGTTAACGGCAATAACCTGGGAGAGTATTTCTCCCGCAGATAAATTTCTTATGAGCCCGCCCTTGCAGGAGGCGCAAAAAGCGCAGTTCATCGCGCAGCCAACCTGCGTGGAAATACAAATCGTGTTTCCGTATTCGTAATGCATAAGCACGCATTCTACGAAACTTCCGTCCTGCATTTTCATAAGATATTTTCTCGTTTTATCGCTTGAAACCTGCGTCTGTTCAATCTCGCAAAGCCCTTCCGAATAATTTTCGGCAAGCTTATCTTTAAGCTGCAAGGGAAGATTATTCATTTCGGAAAAGCTCTTGTTTTTTATAAGCCAGGAATATATCTGCTTCGCCCTAAAGGGCTTTTCTCCTATATTCGCCATTTCCTCCGAAAGCTCCGGAACGCTCAAATCTAACAGCCTTTTTTTCATTTTCTCTCCAATGCGGCAATAAAAAAGCCGTCTATACCGTCAATATGCGGGTAAAGCGTAAGCCTGCCCTCCTGCGTCCTTTTCTTAAAAGCCTCCGGCATATATAAAGAAAGCTCCGCCGCCTTAAAGCCCCGCTCTTCATTTAAAAAGCAATCTATTATTCCCTCGTTTTCGTCCTTATCTATAGTACAGGTGGAATATATAAGCCTGCCGCCCCGGGCAACATAGCGGGAAGCCGTTTTTAGAATTTCCAGCTGTGTTTTTACTATTTTTTTAAGCTCGTCCGGCGTTTTTTTTAGCTTTATATCGGGTTTTCTGTATAAGAGTCCCAGTGCGGAGCAGGGAGCGTCTACAAGC
>CAKSBK010000030.1 GCA_934438035.1 uncultured Christensenellaceae bacterium | reverse complement strand
GGCGTTGAAGTGAAGGATGAAAACGGCGATAAAAAAGACATGACGACCGACGCTGCGGAGATTACAAACAGCACGGCGGTTATGAAGACGACTGTAGGAACAAATAAGTTTGCAATCGGCTATATCTCTTTAGGAGCGCTTGACAACAGCGTTAAGGCTGTAAAGGTTGAGGGCGCAGAGGCTACTAAGGACGCAGTTAAGGATAAGAGCTACAAACTTTCAAGACCCTTTAACATCGTAACAAAAGAGAGCGTTTCCGCAGAGGCTCAGGACTTCATTAACTTCATCTTAAGCGATGACGGACAGAAAATCGCAGAGGACGCAGGATACATCAGCACCGGCGCTGCGGGAGCTTTTAAGAGCGAAAACCCCGAGGGCAAGATAACCGTAGGCGGTTCCTCCTCCGTAACCCCCTTAATGGAGAAGCTTGTTGAAGCATATAACAAGGTTAACCCCAAGCTCACGATAGAAGTTCAGCTTACGGATTCTTCAAACGGAATTAAGGGAACCATCGAAGGCACCTACGATATCGGAATGGCTTCAAGAGAGCTTAAGGACGACGAGCTTTATGAGGGAGTAAAGCCTACGGTAATAGCAATGGACGGCATAGCGGTTGTAGTAAACGCAGAAAACCCGGTAGAGGAGCTTACGCTCGAGCAGATAGCAAAAATCTACAAGGGCGAGGTTACAGACTGGTCGGAAATAGGCTGACGAATAAAAACTGCCGGGGGATTTCCTCCGGCGGCTTTTGAGGTTAAAATCATATGATGATAAAACAGTTTAAAGAGAAGGCGATGAAGGGAGTGTTCCTCGTCGCCGCACTGGCGTCTGTGGCGGCGGTGCTAATGATATGTATATTCCTTTTTGCAAACGGTTGTCCCGCAATGGGGGAAATCGGAGTGGATAAATTCCTTTTCGGAAGCACGTGGAAGCCTACGCAGGGCGAGTTCGGAATCTTTCCCATGATAATCGGCAGTATTTACGTAACGGCGCTTGCCGTTCTTATGGGTGCGCCGATAGGAATATTCTGCGCAATATTCATGGCGAGATTTTGCAGCGCGGGGGCGTATAAAATAATAAAGCCCGCAGTTAACCTTCTTGCGGGAATACCCTCTATAGTTTACGGCTTTTTCGCCTTAACGGTAATTGTGCCGATGATGCAGAGTATATTCGGAGGCAGCGGAAAAAGTCTCTTAACTGCGGCGATAATACTTGCGATAATGATTTTGCCGACGATTATAAACGTCTCCGTAAGCGCATTAAAGGCGGTGGATCCGGCGTATTTTGCGGGCTCTTTAGCGCTCGGGGCGACGCCTGAGCGAAGCGCCTTTAAGGTGGAGCTGAAGGCTGCCTCCTCGGGAGTGCTTGCGGGAGTTATTTTAGGCGTGGCAAGGGCGGTAGGCGAGGCCATGGCGGTTTCTATGATAGCGGGGAACCAGCCCGTTATGCCGGAGGGGCTTCTTTCGGGAGTGCGCACACTTACCACGAACATAATTCTTGAAATGGGCTACGCCGAGGGGCTTCATAAGGAAGCGCTTATAGCGACGGCGGTTGTGCTCTTTGTACTCGTTATGATAATAAACCTTGCGTTTGCGGCGGTTAAGAAGAGGACGGTGTAAAATGCAGAGGACTGAAAAAAGAAACGCTTTTTCATTAAAGGCGTATAAAAAAAGAGGGGGCTCTCTTGCCGTAAGGGTACTTTTAATATTAAGCGCCGCTTTTACGGCGGTTGTGCTTGCGGCGATAATAATATATACGTTTGTAAGAGGAATACCCAATTTGCGGGCGGACATGTTTGCGCTTAAATATACGACGGACAACCATTCCATGACTCCCGCCATAATTAACACGTTAACCATAACGGCTTTAAGCTTGCTAATAGCGTTTCCTTTAGGGCTTTTTTCCGCAATATATCTTGAAGAATACGCAAAAAAGGGAAGTAAAATCGTCTCTATTGTTTCATCGACGGCGGAGACGCTTTCGGGAATACCCTCTATAGTTTACGGCCTTTTCGGCAACATAGTGTTCGTGGTGCTTTGCGGCTTTTCGCAGTCTATTCTTGCGGGCGCGCTTACGCTTGCAATAATGATTCTTCCCACGATAATGCGCACAAGCCAGGAGGCTATAAAGGCGGTTGACCCCGCTTACAGAGAGGGCAGTTTCGGGCTCGGAGCGGGCAGGCTACGGACGGTATTTAAAATAGTTTTGCCGGCGGCGTCCTCCGGAATTTTTTCGGGAGTAATATTGGCTATAGGAAAAATAGTCGGCGAGACGGCGGCGCTTTTATATACCGCAGGCTCCGTTTCGGGGGTGCCCTCAAGCTTAATGGGCAGCGGGCGCACGCTTGCCGTTCACATGTATGCTCTTATTAACGAGGGACTATACACGGACGACGCATATGCGGTTGCGGCGGTTTTGATAGTGTTTGTCTTCCTTTTAAATATGGCTACGGACATGATAGAAAAGAAGATTACAAAAAGAAAGGGAATATAAGATGGATAAATTCGACATAAGCGGACTTGACCTTTATTACGGGGACTTCCATGCGCTGAAGGACATAAATATGAAAATTCCCGAGAGGGAGATTACTGCGTTTATAGGTCCTTCGGGCTGCGGAAAGTCAACCTTATTAAAAACGCTTAACAGAATGAACGACCTTGTTGAAGGCTGCAAAATAACGGGAAGCGTGCTTCTTGACGGCAAGAATATATATGAAGACCCGGATATATACGGCTTAAGAAAAAGGGTGGGAATGGTGTTTCAAAAGGCAAACCCTTTCCCAATGTCAATATATGATAATATCGCTTACGGACCGAGAACGCACGGAGTTAAAGGAAAAATGAAGCTTGACGAAATTGTTGAAGGCTCTTTAAGAGACGCTGCGCTGTGGGAAGAATGTAAAGACAGACTCAAAAAAAGCGCTCTCGGTCTTTCGGGCGGTCAGCAGCAGAGGCTTTGCATTGCGCGCGCGCTTGCGGTAAAGCCGGAGGTGCTTTTGATGGACGAGCCCACAAGCGCCCTTGACCCCATTTCCACGCTTAAAATTGAAGAGCTTGCGGTTAAGCTGAAACAGGAATATACTATTGTCATAGTTACCCATAACATGCAGCAAGCCGCAAGAATAAGTGATAATACGGCGTTTTTCCTTTTAGGCGAAATGGTTGAAATGAACGGAACGGATAAGATTTTCTCAATGCCGGAGGATAAACGGACGGAGGATTACATTACGGGGAGGTTTGGCTGATATGGTAAGAACGATGTTTGATTCAAAGCTTATTGACCTTAACAACGAAATGACGGTCATGGGAGCGCTCTGCGAAGAGGCGATTAAAACTGCGGTAAAGGCGCTTGTCGATTATGACACGGCGGCGGAAAAAAGCGTGCGCGAGAGCTGCGTTTTGATAGACAGAAAGGAAAAGCAGATTGAAGACATCTGCTTAAAGCTTCTTCTTCACGAGCAGCCGGTCGCAAGAGATTTAAGGACGGTTACCGCCGCACTTAAAATGATTTACGACATGGAGCGCATAGGAGACCAGGCGGAGGACGTTGCGCAGACGGCTAAATACATCACGAAAAGCGACCTTAAAGGTAAAACGCAGGTTAACGAGATGGGAGAAGCCGCGGCGAAAATGGTTACGCGCGCCATAGACTCTTTCGTTAAAAGGGATCTTTTAACCGCAAAAGAGGTAATAGACGCCGACGACGAGGTTGACGACGCTTTTAACCGTGTAAAAAAAGAGCTCTGCGAGCTTATGAAAAAAGGCGAAACGGACGCCGAGGGGCTTTTAGACGTGCTTATGGCGGCAAAATACATAGAGAGAATTGCCGACCACGCAGTGAACATCGCTTATTGGGTAGAATATCTGATAACGGGGGTACACAGCGATTCTCTGCAATTTTGATTTAACGGACGGCAAAAAAAGGACGGCGGTTATAAGCGATCTTTCCTGCGTGGGAAAATGCTCGCTTGGCGCCGCTCTTCCCATAATTTCGGCATTGGGGGCGGAGGCGGCTGCTCTGCCGACAAAAATTCTCTCCACCCACACGGGAGGCTTTAAGGGCTACGCCGAGCTTGATTTAACGGATATGATGAAAAAGACGGCGGAGCATTGGAAAAGCATCGGAATAAAATTCGGCGCGGTATATACGGGGTATTTTTCAAAAAAAGAACAGATTGAAACCGCTCTTTACGTTATAGACGAGCTTGCGGAGAAGGGCGCGAAAATAATCGTGGACCCTATTATGGCGGACAACGGAAAGCTGTATTCCGGCTTTTCGGAGGACTTTTGCGGCGATATTTCCCGCCTTATTTCCCGGGCGGATATAATAACGCCTAACGTGACGGAGGCGCTTTTACTCTCTAAAATCGATTATTCGCCCGTTCAAACGAAGGACATGCTTAAAGAAGCGGCATTGCGTTTAAAAGATATGGGGGCGAAAAGAGTCGTGATAACGGGCGCTTCTTTAAACGAAAACACCGTAATTTACAGCTATTCGGGGGTAAAAAAAGACTTTACGCTGGAATATGAAAAGCTTCCCGGAGTGTTCTGCGGCAGCGGAGACGTGTTCTGTTCTTGTCTTACCGGGTTGGTTTTAAACAACGAAGGATATTGTGAAGCGGTAAAAAAAGCGGCGGATTTTACGGACAGATGCGTTAAAAAGACGGCTTTAAAGGGAACCCCGCAATACGGGCTGGATTTTGAAGCCTGCTTAAGGGAGGGGATTTAATATGCTGACTTACGATCAAATTAAAAATAACGAGGAAATAAACACATATATTACGCAGGCGGACAGGTCTCTTGCGGCAATGGGCTTTACGGAGCACAGCTTTGCGCATGTAACGAGAGTTGCGGAGACTGCGAAGTATATTTTAGAGGAGCTGGGCTTTGACGAAAGGGAGGTCGAGCTTGCGAGAATTGCGGGCTATCTTCACGATATAGGAAACCTTATAAACAGGGACGATCACTCGCAGTCGGGAGCGGTAATGGCTTTCAGAATACTTGATAAGCTGGGAATGCCTCCGGCGGAGACGGCGAGAATCGTAACGGCGATAGGAAATCACGACGAGGGAACGGGCGTTCCGGTAGACGAGCTTGCGGCTGCGCTCATTTTGGCGGATAAATCGGACGTCCGCCGTTCGAGGGTGAGAAATTCGGATATAAGCAAATTCGATATTCATGACAGAGTCAACTACTCGGTTAAAAAATCCGTGCTTAAAATAAACGAGGAGCATTCTCTTATAAAGCTGAAGCTTTCCATTGACACGAAATACGGCACCATTATGGACTATTTTGAGATATTTATGAAAAGAATGATACTCTGCAGAAAGGCTGCGGAAAAGCTGGGATTGGATTTTAAACTCATAATTAACGAGCAGCAGCTCATTTAACTTAAAAAAGGAGGGGGAAAGTATGATATATCTTCTTGAGGACGACGAGAGCATAAGGAAGTTTGTGGTGTACGCTCTTAAGAGCACGGGAATTGAAGCGCAGGGCTTTGAGAGGCCCTCCGAGTTTTACGCTGCGGTTAACAAGAGCATTCCCTCGCTTGTGCTTTTAGATATAATGCTTCCCGAGGAGGACGGGCTTGCCGTGTTAAAAAAGCTTAAGGAGCGCACGGACACAAAAAACGTTCCCGTAATAATGCTAACGGCGAAGGGCACGGAGTATGATAAAGTTGTGGGGCTTGATTTGGGAGCTGACGATTACGTTTCAAAGCCCTTCGGAACTATGGAGCTTGTTTCCAGAATAAAGGCGGTTTTAAGAAGAACGCAATCTCAGAAAACGGACGAATACAGAGCCGGGGGACTTTACGTCTGCCCGGAAAAGCATATTGTTACGGCAAACGGAGAGGATGTGCTGCTGACGCTTAAGGAGTTTGAGCTTTTATGCACACTTCTTTCGGGAAGAGGCGCGGTTTTTTCAAGAGAGCAGCTTTTAACGGAAATATGGGGATATGAATACGACGGTGAAAACAGAACGGTCGACGTGCATATAAACTCGCTTAGGCAAAAGCTTAAGGACTGCGGCGAGCTTATAAAGACCGTAAGGGGAATGGGCTATAAAATTGAGGTGAAATGATGTCTAACAAAATTTTCAGAGGCATTTTTCTTGTGGCGCTTGCGGTGATGATAGTATGCTCCGCCGCTGTTACGGCGCTGCTTTACGACTACTATTCGCAGGTTTTTAAAGACCGTCTTAAGACGGAGGCGGACTTTGCGGGCGCGGGAGTTTTAATTTCAGGAGAAAGCTATTTACAGGGGCTTGCGGTAGAAGACAGAATCACGCTTATTTCAAAGGACGGCGACGTTATTTTTGACAATAAGGCGGACGTGAAGACGATGGAAAATCACGCGAAAAGAGAGGAGTTTATAACGGCGCGGGAAGAGGGGAGCGCGGTATGCGAAAGATATTCCGACACCCTTTCCGAAAAAACGGTGTATTTTGCCAAAGAGCTTCCGGACGGCAGCGTTTTAAGGGTTTCGGCAAACGTAAATTCCATATGGTCAACGGTGGTTATGGTGATGTTTCCCCTGGCGTTTGTAATTCTGCTTACGCTTATAGCCTCCGCGGTTATATCAAACAGAATCGCAAAGAGGATAGTGGCGCCGATAAATTCGGTTAACCTTGACGACCCCTCCGAGGAGGACTGCTATGAAGAGCTCACGCCCCTTTTAAAGAGAATTAAATATCAGAACGTTAAAATAGCTTCTCAAATGGAGGAGCTTAAGAGAAAACAGCATGAATTTTCGCTTATAAGCGACAATATGAGCGAGGGGCTCGTGATTATAGACGACCGAAAGGAGATATTGAGCGCAAACAGCAGCATATTGCGCTTTTTCGGCGCGGAGGGCGACGTTATAGGAAAAAGTCTGTTTTCACTGTGCAGGGAAAAATGCATAAGAGACGCGGCGGACAGCGCCCTTTCGGGAAAAAGATACGTAAGCACGGTTGTATATGAAAACAGAATTTACAGCTTAACCGCAAGCCCGGTTGCAACCGCCTCCGGCGTTAACGGCGCGGTTATGCTGGTTGTGGACATAACGGAAAAAGAGCAGAGGGAGCGGTTAAGAAGAGAGTTTTCGGCAAACGTGTCTCATGAATTAAAAACGCCCTTAGCTTCAATATACGGCGTTTCTGACATGCTTAAGAACGGGCTTGTGAAGCCTGAAGACGTAAAGGGCTTTGCGGAGGATATAAATAAAGAGGCGACGAGGCTTATTGACCTTGTGAACGATATTTTGGAGCTTTCCCGCTTAGACGACAGCGCCGTCGGCTTGCCGGAGGAAAATACGTCGGTTAAAGAGGTTTTCGAGGAGACGGCGGCAAACCTTAAAGACGAAGCGGAAAAGAGAAATATAACTATAGAAGTAACGGGGGGAGACTTTGAAATACTGACGAAAAAACGTCTTCTTGAAGAAATAGTATATAATCTTACGCAGAACGCCGTTAAATATAATAAGGACGGCGGAAGCGTGGTGCTTAACGCCAAAAAGGACGGGGAGAACTGCGTTATAACCGTTAAGGATACCGGAGAGGGAATACCCCCCGAACAGCTTGAAAGGGTTTTTGAACGCTTTTACAGAGTAGACAAGAGCCGCTCTAAAAAGGTGGGAGGAACGGGGCTCGGGCTTTCCATAGTTAAGCATGCAGCCGCAGAGCTTAACGGAAAAGCGGAAATATTTTCGGACGGCAAAAACGGAGCTGCTGCCGTAGTAACGCTGCCTTTAAAATATGAGAACAAAAACGCCTAAAAAATATGTTGCAATTTTTCTCAATAATGATACAATGAAGTCAATAAATATCGGAGGTGAAAAATAATGGCATACAAGATTAATCCCGATGAGTGCGTTTCCTGCGGCGCTTGCGCAGAGGAATGTCCCAATGAGTGCATCACAGAGGGTGATGACAGCTATGTAATCAACGCTGACGAATGTCTTGATTGCGGCGCTTGCGCAGACGCTTGTCCCTGCGGCGCTATTTCTGAAGAGTAATAGCATTTTTATAAAAAACCTTCTTTTAAAGGGGGTTTTTTTATTTGCAATTTTATTTTGCAGGCGCTTTTATGATATAATGTCTGCGGAGGGGTTTATGACGAGAACTATTGAAGATTTACAGTATAAAGGGCTTAAAATAATTCAGGAGGACGGACTGTTTCATTTCGGAACGGACGCCGTTCTTTTGGCGGGCTTTTGCGACGTAAAAAAAAACGGATACCGTTGTTGACCTCGGAACGGGAACTGGTA
>CAKSBK010000029.1 GCA_934438035.1 uncultured Christensenellaceae bacterium | reverse complement strand
AACGATTTAAGGTGGAGCTGCCGACGGGGCTTGAAATAACGGTGCTGGTGTTTATATTTGCCGCGGAAATTTTGGGGGAGCTCGGCTGTTATTATTTAAAGGTTCCGCATTGGGATACTATGCTTCATACGATAAACGGCTTTGTCTGCGCGGCGATAGGCTTTTCGCTCGTTGATATTTTAAACAGGGACGCAAAAATCAAATTTACTCTTTCGCCTGTGTTTATGGCGGTGGTGGCGTTTTGCTTTTCCATGACGGTGGGCGTTCTTTGGGAGTTCTTTGAATTTGCGGGAGATAACCTTTTGGGAATGGATATGCAAAAGGACACGGTTATAAATGTAATAAGAAGCGTTGAGCTGAATCCGGAGGGCAAAAACGTTCCCGTGGTGATTGACAACATAAGAACCGTTACGGTAAACGGAGTTGATTTGGGACTCGGGGGCTATCTTGACATAGGGCTTTACGACACTATGAAGGACCTGATAGTAAATTTTATAGGCGCGGTCGTCTTTTCCACGATAGGCTTTTTCTATATAAAGAAAAGGGGAAACGGAAAGTTTGCGCGCCAGTTTATTCCCACGCTGTTGGACGGAGACGGAGAAAAGGGAGAAGAATAGTTTTCAAAAAGTTTACTTATCGGCGTAAATTTCAGGGAATGTTTAATGTATGTTTACAATTTGCATGATATAATATATCGGTAATAAAGAACTTACGGAGGTAGCATAATGAAGAAACTTACGGCTGCGGTTATTTGCGCGGTAATGATAATGATGATTTTTGTTTCGACGGCGTTTGCCGTTTCCGCAGGAGAGCAAAGAGCGGTTATCGCTGCGGATTTGAACGAAGACCAGATTGAGAAGATATATAACGATTTCGGAATCGAGAGAGGCAGCGTTCCCGAAATAAGGGTAACGAATTCGGACGAAAGACAGTATCTCGAGGGACTTGTCGATGAAAGAAAAATAGGCTATGTTGCGCTTTCCTGCGTTTATATTAAGACCTTAAACGAGGGAGAGGGAACGAACATTTCCATAATGAACATTAATTGGTGTACGGAGGAAATGTATAAAAACGCCTTGCAGACGGCGGGCATTACCGATGCCTACGTTAAAATTTCCGCGCCGAAGCCCGTTTCGGGAACGGCGGCGTTAACGGGAATATATAAGGCGTATGAAGACATAACGGGCGAGAAGCTTAATGAAAACAACAAGGAAACCGCCGCAAAGGAGCTTGTCGTTACGGGCACTCTTGCAGAGTCTATCGGAAGCGAAGAGGCGGCAAAGCTCGTTGAGGAGTTAAAGCAGATACTCGATAAGACAAAGGATATGAGCGACGACGAGGTAAGAGAGCAGATTAAGCTCATCGCCGCAAATATAAACGTTACGCTTACGGACGAGCAGATTGAGCAGCTCTTAAGTCTTGTAAGAAGCCTGGAGAAGCTGGATATAGCCGGGCTTACCGAAACGGTAAACAGCGTAGGCAGCTGGTTTGCAACGGCTTGGCAGTCAATTTCGAATTTCTTTAAATCTATAGGCGATTGGTTTTCTTCAATATTCGGAGGAAATAAATAATTTAACGGCGTTTGAGAGCCCCTGCGTTAAGCGGGGCCCTTTTTGTATACCTAAAGCGACGCTCGTTAAAAAAGCTTAAGTGAAAATGTCATAATGCAATAAAATAAAGAAGCGGAAAATTTCGGCGCAAAATTACTGTTTTGACGCGTTTCGGAAGAACGCACTGCGAATAAAAATAAAAGCGGATATATGGACGGGAAGATTGGCGGCGGGGTATTTTTATTATTATAAAGCGTCATAAAACCTAAGGTGTAAAGTATATATATTTGTAAGAAACTTTCGGAGGGAAAAATATGACGGTTGTTGCGCTTACGGCGATAGGAGTGGGCTCGGCTACGGCGGTTGGGGCGCTTATAGGCTTTTTTACGGGGAAGATTTCCGAAAACGGAAGAAACGCCGTAATGGGCTTTGCCGCAGGGATGATGCTTGCTGCGGCGTGCGTGGGGCTTATTATTCCCGCTGTCGACCTAACGGGGCTTAAGGGGCTTTGGCAGGTCACCTTGGGATTTTTTGCCGGGGCGGCGTTTTTAAATTTGGCGGATAGGCTGCTGCCGCACGCACATACGGACAAACTGACGAGAAAGGCGGGGCTTTTCGTTGCGGCAATCGCAATACACAATTTTCCGGAGGGGCTTGCCTCCGGCGTGGGCTTTGCGACGGGGAACACCGGCGGCGCCATAGCGCTTGCGCTCGGAATAGCGCTTCAAAATATTCCCGAGGGAATGATAATAATAGCGCCGCTTATGTTTTCGGGAATGAAAAAGAGTAAGGCGCTTATAATTTCAATGTGTACGGGGCTTTTTGAGGTTGCGGGAACGTTTATAGGCTATTTTGCCGCAAGTGCGTCGCGTATAATGCTGCCCTTCAGCCTTTCCTTTGCGGCGGGAATGATGATATTCGTAATAGCGGACGAAATGATACCGGAAACGCATTCGGGGGAGAACGGGCTTATATCCAGCTTTGCGCTTGTCGCAGGCTTTATGCTTATGCTGCTTCTTGACTGCGTTTTTTAAAGAAAGGAGGGGAATATGGACGAAAAAAGCTTAAACAGGAGCGAACAGCTTAGAGCGTTGGGGGCGCTTAGCGCTTTAAGACAAAATGCGCAGATGCAAAATATTTTGCTGAGAGAAAAAATAAAGAGAAGAAAGGCAATAAATAACGAAGAGCTCGTTAAAGCTATCTCAATACTCGAAGAGGACGTTTTTAAGCTTAAAAGCATAGCGGAAAATAAAAACCGACAAGTGTAATTATATATTCGGTAATTTTTGGAAGAAAACAAAAGGCGGGGAAAAGGCGCATAAAAAAAGTAAAAAAACCTGCAAAAAATACGCAAAAAAGGCTTGCACGGCGGTATTGATTCGTGTATAATAATACCGTTGCGCAATATGCGTAATGGACACTGCGGGAAGTTGCCGGTAGCCATGTCGGGTAATTTCCGTAGGGTATGCCCGGCATTGATCGGGCGCTCCAACCGGCGGTCGGCACGCCTGAAAAACGGAGTTTTCCGTAGATTAAGGTCGTCGCTGCCGCAATAATACAATACGACACGCACGGGTGCGTGTACAGAGTAACTCAGAAGGAGGATCAATAAATAATGGCAAGCCAGAGAATCAGGATCAAATTAAAGGCATACGACTACAATTTGATCGACCAATCTTCCATGAAGATTGTTGAGACGGCAAAGCGCACGGGCGCTAAGGTATCAGGCCCCATCCCGCTTCCGACTCAGAAGGAAATCATCACAATTTTGAGAGCCACCCACAAGTATAAGGACTCTCGCGAACAGTTTGAGATCAAGACACACAAGAGGCTTATCGATATTCTCGAAGCCAATGCAAAGACTACCGAAGCGCTCATGCGCTTAGACTTACCTGCAGGTGTCGATATCGAGATCAAGCTGTGAGGACGAAGGAGGTAAAGACATGAAAGCTATAATGGGTAAGAAAATCGGCATGACGCAGATCTTCACCGAAGAGGGTATCGTCATTCCCGTAACCGTTGTTGAAGCCGGTCCCTGCGTCGTCGTCCAGAAGAAAACTGTTGAGTCCGACGGATACTGTGCAGTTCAGCTCGGCTACGGCGATATCAGAGAAAAGCTCGTAAACAAGCCCCTCACAGGTCACTACAAAAAGGCAGGCGTGCCCGTAAAGCGCTATCTTAAAGAGTTTAAGACAGACGAAGCTTTGGAAATCGGCACGGAGATCAAGGCGGACGTTTTTGAAGAAGGAGAGCTCGTAGACGTAACAGGTACGTCAAAGGGCAAGGGCTTCTTAGGCGTTATCGCAAGACACGGCCAGCACAGAGGACCTATGGCTCACGGCTCAAGATATCACAGACGTCCCGGTTCCATGGGCGCATGCTCATATCCCGGCGAGGTATTTAAAGGCAAGGGTCTTCCCGGACACACCGGCGTAGAGAAGAAGACGGTCCAGAACCTGAAGGTCGTAGGAGTAGAGGCTGACAAGAACATGCTCCTCATAAAGGGCGCTATTCCCGGAGCTAAGGGTCAGCTGGTAATCATCAAAAAAGCCGTAAAGGCTTGATCAGGTTTGAAAGGAGGAAGCAATAATGCCTAAAGTCACGATGTTAAAAACAGACGGCACGCAGGCTGGCGAGCTCGTTCTTGCAGACAGCGTTTTCGGCGCTGAAGTGAACGAATACGCTATTCACGAGATGATAGTTGCTCAGCTTGCTAATTTAAGACAGGGTACGCAGTGCGCGCTTACGCGTTCCGAAGTAAGCGGCGGCGGAATCAAGCCCTGGCGCCAGAAGGGTACCGGCAGAGCAAGACAGGGTTCCACGAGATCTCCCCAGTGGAGACACGGCGGTATAGTCTTTGCGCCCAAGCCCAGAAGCTATAACGTAAAAGTAAATAAGAAGCTTAAGAAGCTTGCAATGATAAGCGCGCTTTCCATGAAGGCAGGCAGCGAGGAGATGATAGTTGTAGAAAACCTCGAGCTTGCGGCTCCCAAAACAAAGGAGTTCGTAAAAGTACTTGCTAACCTTAAAGCGGAGGGCAAAACGCTCGTCATAACGGCGGGTAAGGATGAGAACGTTTTAAGAGCGTCCGGAAACATCCCCACGGTTAAAACCATACAGACCGGAGAAATCAACGTTTACGACCTCGTAAACTGCGACAAGGTTATATTCACCGAGGCTGCCGTAAAAGAAGTTGAGGAGGTATATGCATAATGAAGCTCGCACAGGATATCATCAAGGCTCCCGTTTTAACGGAGAAGAGCTATGACCTCATCCCTTCTAAGAAATACACCTTCGAGGTTGCCGTAGACGCGCATAAGACCGAAATCAAGGCTGCCGTTGAGGAGCTTTTCGGAGTTAAGGTAGACAAGGTCAACACTGTCCGTACTCAGGGCAAGACCAAGAGACAGGGCTACACATCCGGCAAAACTGCCGAGGTAAAGAAGGCAATCGTAACGCTGAAGAAGGATTCTAAGGGAATCGAGTTCTTTGACGGTATGATTCAGTAAGGAGGACAAGTCACATGGCTATTAAGAAATATAAACCGACTACACCGGGAAGAAGAGGCATGTCCGTCTCCGCTTTTGAGGAGATAACGACCAATACCCCCGAAAAGTCACTTCTTGCTCCTCTTAAGAAGTCCGGCGGCAGAAACGTTCACGGACGCATCACCGTTCGTCACATCGGCGGCGGCGAGAAGAGAAAGTACAGAGTGATCGATTTCAAGCGTAACAAGGACGGCATTCCCGCAAAGGTTGCCACCATTGAATACGATCCTAACAGAACGGCTAACATAGCTCTTCTTCATTACGCAGACGGAGAGAAGAGATACATCCTCGCTCCTTTAGGCTTAAAGGTAGGAGACACCGTTCTTTCGGGCGAGCATGCGGACATCAAGCCCGGCAATGCGCTCGAGATTAAAGACATCCCCGTAGGTACTCTTATTCACAACATTGAGATGAAACCCGGCAAGGGCGGTCAGATCGTAAGATCCGCCGGCAACGCCGCTCAGCTCATGGCTAAAGAGGGTGCTTATTCACAGGTTAGACTTCCCTCGGGAGAAGTTAGAATGATCCCCATGAACGCTAAGGCGACGATCGGTCAGGTAGGAAACCTCGATTCCGAGAACGTCAGCATCGGTAAAGCAGGAAGAAAGAGACACATGGGTGTAAGACCTACCGTAAGAGGTTCCGTCATGAACCCGTGCGATCACCCGCACGGCGGTGGTGAGGGTAAGTCGCCCGTCGGCAGACCCGGTCCTGTTACCCCCTGGGGCAAGCCCGCACTTGGCTATAAGACTCGTAAGAAGAAGAATCCTTCAGACAAGCTTATCGTTAAGCGCAGAAACAGCAAGTAATGGGCTGTGAGAAGAAAGGAGATATAAAATGAGCAGGTCAGTAAAAAAAGGACCTTTCGTAGATGCTAAGCTCTTAGCGAGAATACAGCAGATGAACGAAAAGAACGAAAAGCAAGTGCTCAAAACATGGTCTCGTGCTTCCACGATATTCCCGGATATGGTAGCGCACACCATAGCAGTGCACGATGGCAGAAAATTCGTTCCCGTATATGTTACGGAGGACATGGTTGGGCATAAGCTCGGCGAGTTCGCTCCCACAAGAACATTTAAGGGACATGCGGGCGAGAAATCGTCAAGATAACAGGAGGATAGACAGATATGGCAACAAGAGAGAGAGAAAAAGCTCTTAAAAGACATGAGAACGCTGACAAGAGACCTCATGCGACAGCTAAATATATCCGCATTTCCTCCAGCAAGGTCAAGGCGGTTATAGACCTCATCAGAGGCAAGCAGGTCAGCGAGGCTAAGGCTATTTTAATGAATACGCCCAAGGCTGCAACGGAGCCTGTTTTAAAGCTCCTCAACAGCGCTGTTGCGAATGCTGAGAACAATCTTGAGATGAACAAGGATAACCTCTATGTTGCGGAGATTTACGCAAACATGGGTCCCACGCTCAAGAGATTCAGACCCCGTGCTCAGGGCAGAGCGACGAGCATCCGCAAGAGAACGTCTAACATAACAATCGTTCTCGACGAAGCAAAGTAAGGAGGAGGTAAAAGATGGGTCAGAAAGTTAATCCCCACGGTTATAGAGTAGGCGTAATCAAGGATTGGGACTCCCGCTGGTTCGCTAAGAAAGACCAGTTTGCCGACTACCTCGTAGAGGACGACAAAATCAGGAAATTCTTAAAGAAGAAGCTCTATGACGCCGGAATTTCAAAGATTGAGATAGAAAGAGCGGCTAAGACGATTTCCGTAAGCATTTACACCGCAAAGCCGGGCGTAGTTATCGGCAAGGGCGGCGCAGGAATCGAAGTTATAAAGGCTGATCTTTTAAAGCTCACGGGCAAGAACGTTGCAGTTAACATTATGGAAGTTAAAAAGCCCGATGTTGACGCTCAGCTTATAGCTGAAAACGTTGCTTCTCAGCTTGAGAGAAGAATCGCCTTCAGACGTGCTATGAAGGGCTGCATCGGTCGCTCCATGAAGGCAGGTCTTAAGGGTATTAAGATAATGTGCTCCGGCAGACTCGGCGGCGCAGAAATCGCAAGAAAAGAGCAGTATCACGAGGGTTCAATCCCGCTTCAGACAATTCGTGCGGACATCGACTACGGTACCGCTGAAGCGCACACGACCTACGGCCGTATCGGCGTAAAGGTATGGACCTACAAGGGAGAGGTTTTGGTTAACCCCTTAAAGGAAAAGGCTAAGGCTACTGCTGAAGGTAAGAAGGCGGAAGGAGGCAGAAAACATGTTAATGCCAAAAAGAGTAAAGCGTAGAAGAGTGCAGCGTGGCCGTATGAAGGGCAAGGCTCTTCGCGGTAACACTGTATCCTACGGTGAATACGGTCTTGTAGCAACCGAGCCCGCTTGGATTAAATCCAACCAAATCGAGGCTGCCAGAGTTGCAATGACCAGATATATCAAGAGAGGCGGACAGGTTTGGATTAAAATCTTCCCCCACAAGCCGGTTACCGAAAAACCCGCAGAGACCAGAATGGGTTCCGGTAAAGGTTCACCCGAATATTGGGTAGCGGTTGTTAAACCCGGCAGAGTAATGTTTGAAATTGCAGGCGTTGACGAGGCGATTGCTAAAGAAGCATTGAGACTTGCTTCCCATAAGCTTCCCGTAAAGTGCAAGATCATCAAGAAAGAAATAGCAGAAGGCGGTGAGCAGATTGAAGGCTAATAAGTTACACGAAATGAATGACGCAGAGCTTCAGGCGAAGCTTGTTGACCTTAAAACAGAATACTTCAACCTGCGCTTCCAGAACGCAACCGGCCAGCTCACAAACCCCTTAAAGTTAAGGGAGGTTAAGCGCGATATAGCTCGCGTTAAGACCGTTATCCGTGAGCGCGAGCTCGCTGCGGACGCGCGCTGATAGGAGGGTATCATGGAAAGAAATCTCAGAAAGACCAGAATCGGTGAAGTTGTTTCCGACAAGATGGATAAGACCATCGTTGTTGCGGTAAAGACAAAGAAAAAGCACGCTCTTTACAGCAAAACGGTAAACTTCACTTCAAAGATCAAGGCGCATGATGAAAACAACGAGTGCGGCATTGGCGATATCGTTAAGATTATGGAGACCCGTCCGCTCTCTAAAGACAAGAGATGGAGACTCGTCGAGATCGTCGAGAAAGCTAAATAAGGAGGAGGCAGCAATATGATACAGCCACAGACACGCTTAAAGGTTGCTGACAATTCCGGTGCTAAA
>CAKSBK010000028.1 GCA_934438035.1 uncultured Christensenellaceae bacterium | reverse complement strand
ATATAGCCGTAAAAGAGCAGGATATTTTGACGGCGAGGATTGACGAGCCGGTGTTTTCGCTTATGAAAGAAATGGAAAGAAGAGGCTTTTCGCATATTCCCATTATCAGCGACAATAAGGTCGCCGGGGTTTTCAGCATGAGCACTGTTTTTTTATACCTTGTAAAAACGCCGGAGTGTGATTTTAAAAAGCTCACTTTTTATGATATTAAAGATGAAATAGGCATTCATTCTCATGTTACGGAGGGCTTTATATTTTTAAAGGAGAACGAAACCGTAAGAGGAGCAAGAAGGGTCTGCGAGGAATATGATAAAAAGCATTTGCGCATAGGGCTTATGCTGTTAACGAAAACGGGAAATGAAAATGAAGCGCTTAGGGGAATAGTTACTCCCTGGGACATTCTTTCAAGCTCGGATTAATTAAAAAGCGCTGCGAAAAAAATATTTGTTCGCAGCGTTTTAATTTTTCTTTTTAGGGACGGGCAGTTCTTTAAAAATCGCCTCGAAAAGCCCGCATAAAAGCTCGGAAGAATAGGGCTTTTTTAAAAGAAGCATGGGCTTTGCCCCGGGGTAAGGGATATCGAAAATTTCATAGCCCAAATATTTTGCCGCAGAGGGAACGGGCTTTATTAAAAACCTGTCGTCGCAAAGGTAAGCGGCGATTCTTCCTCTGTAATAGACTATATATTCACCCATCATCTTTTTAAAGCGGATGTCGCAAAGAGGGGAAAGCAGCTTTTGTGCGTTCGCCTTAAATTCGTCCGTAGTCACTTTTAAGATGCCCCTTTGCTTGTTAAAACCTGTATGATGGTTTTCCAAAGTATTTTTATATCCAGCCCTGCGGACATGTTGTCCATATATTCAAGGTCTTTTTCCATGCGCTCTTGAAGGTTAAGGTCGTTTCTTCCGCTTATCTGCGCAAGGCCGGTAAGCCCCGGGCGGATTGCAAGACGCATAAGCTGTTCGTTTGAAAGCACGGACGTCTCTTCGATTATAAACGGACGCGGGCCTATAAAGCTCATGTCTCCCTTAAATACGCAGAAGAGCTGCGGAAGCTCGTCTATGCTGAACTTCCTTAAAAAAGCGCCGACCTTTGTTACCCTATCGTCATTCTCGTGCTGTAAAAAGGGGTTATTTTTGTTTTTAAAAACGTTTTTGTCAATTTTCTTTTCGGCGTCCGCGCACATGGTTCTGAATTTATATATTTTTATCAGCTCGCCGTATTGCCCCACTCTCATTTGAGAGAAGAATACGGGACCGCGGGAATCGATTTTTATTGCAACAGCCACAAAGGGCAGTAAAATAAGCATAACTATAAGCGCCGCAAGAGAGCAGCATATGTCCGCAAGTCTTTTAAAAAAAGGATAATATAATTTAGAATGCTCTTTTCTGATTTTCCGTTCTCTTTCTATGAGCGCGTCATGCAGCTCTTTAGAGACGGCGAATTCGTTTTTAGGCATATTTCTCTCCGATATCATAGATAAAATCATTATATAGTTTTTATGTTTTTTTGTCAAAATAAATATTTATTTACAAAAAGAGGAGAAAAAGGTTATAATAAGACGTAACATCTAAAACAAAAGGAGAGGGAAAATGATAATAAAACAGATTGTTGATCCTGCTGAATTTTTTGAGAAGGTTTTAGAGTGTAAGGGCAGCGTTGAGCTGCATACTCCCGAGGGAGACGTGCTTAATCTTAAAAGCAAGCTTTGCCAGTATATCGCGCTTACGCAAATAATTGACGAAGGAATAATTGAAGCGGGTGATTTGCGGATATCCGATATGAAGGATTTAGAAATTATAAAAAAATATCTCGTTTTCGAGTAATGAAAATATTAAAAAAGAATTTGGGACGAGGCGCAGGAGAACTGCGCCTTTTTTGTACTGTTTATGGTGCTGCCGATATGCTATCATATAATTAAAAGGAGGGCGGCGTGTGGAGATAATTATAAGCAGATATTTAAAAAGACTTGAAAGGCACGCTCTTATGCTTATAGGAGAGGCGCTTTTAAAGGAAAGCTATACGGCGGTTATAGTGCCCTCGCAGGCAAGCTTTATGACGGAGAAGAAAATTGCCGAGAGGTTCGGCGGCTTTTGCGATCTTGAAGTAATGAGCTTTGAAAAGCTCTATTCGCTTCTTTTAGAAAGGCAGGGCGGAGAAGCCGTTTTAAGGACGGACTCGGTAAGCGAGGAGATATTGACAAAAAGGGCGATAAGCGAGCACGAGCAGGAGCTCAAGCTTTTTTCTTCAAAAAGAGACGAGCTTATACACAGCCGCCTGGCTAAGCAGATAGCGGCTTTAAGCCGGGAAATGATAACCCCGAAGGACGCGCGGGAGCTTGCAAGAAGCAGCACGGGCGCTCTTGAAGCAAAGCTTTCGGATATTGCGCTTATATATGAAGCGACGGAAAAATTGAGAGGCGATAAGCTAAGCTCGGCGCAGGCGGAGAGGTTTGCTTCCGATAAAATACCTTTAAGCTTTATTGCGGGGGCGAGGGTTATAATATACGGCTTCGACCTTTTTTCAAAGAACAAGCTTTACACAATAATGAAGCTTATAGAAGCGAAATGCGAAATAAGCCTGCTTATTGAGGCGGATCCGCAGGATGACGTTTTTAAAAACCAAAATGCGGCGCTTATAAAGCTTAAGGACGTCTGTGCAATGGCAAAGGCAACGGCAAAGATGACCGTTCTTAAAGACAATGCGGAGGATTACCCGAAAGAGATCAGCTACCTTGAAGACGCTCTTTACGGCGGGATTAAAAAGGCGATGCCTTTGGAGTCGGAAGCGGTTTCGGTTTACAGTGCGAGAGATCCCGAAGAGGAAGCCGCTTTTACGGTAAACCGCATATTAAAAGAGTATGCCTCCGGCACGGCGTTTAAAGATATGACGGTGCTCGGAGCCTCCGCCGCGCCTAAAAGGCTTAAAGAAGCGCTTTTGGGAGCGAACATTCCCTTTTACGCCGAGGAGAAAAGAAAACTTTCGGAGCACAGGCTTTCAAGGTTCGTGCTTTATGCGTTTAAAGCCGTTTCGGAGGGAGGCTGGTTTTTAGGCGACTCGGAGGAATATCTAAAGACGAGAATAATACTTGACTTTAATGAGACGGACGAGCTTTTATCATACATATCAAAAAAGGGGATAAGGGGAAAAAAGCTCTTTTTGCCGTTTTCTGACGAAAATGCGGAGGCTTTGAGAAAGCGTGCGTTTTACCCGGCGGAGCTTCTTAAAAGAGAGGGCTTGACTGCGAAGGACGCTCTTAACGCATTTTTGGAGTATCTTAAAAATTCGGATATAGAGGAAAAGCTCAATGACGAGGGAGAAAGGCTCGCTTCAGAGGGCTATGAAAAGGAACAGAGGTTTTTATCTCAGGTATACGCAAAAACCTGCGATATATTAAAAAGGACGGCGGATATGAGCGAGGAAATGGACGTATCGCTTATATATTCCGTATTAAGCGGCGCGTTTTCATCCTGCGAAATTGCGGTGGTTCCCCCATGCACGCAGGAGGTGCTTTTGGCGGATATAAGTCATTCAATAGTTTCGCAAAAAGAGATTGCTTTTATATACGGCGCAAACGACGGCAGCTTGCCCGCTTCTCCGCCCGGGGGCATTTTTACGGAGGACGAGCTTATATACTTAAACGAAAAGACGTTTTTCCCCGGACTTTCTTTAGCGGACGACGAGCGGCTTTACATTCGCCGCGCGCTATGCTGCGCAAAGAAGCTCATAATAACCTATAACGAAAAAGACGGACAGCCCTCCGTCATAATCGACAGGCTTAGGAGGATATTTACTCCGCTTAATATTAAAGACGCCGCAAAAGAAAAGAAGTATTCAAAAGAGGCGGCGATAAAAGGAGCGGCAAAGGAAATAAGAGCTAACGAAGACGGTATAGGAACGCAGTTTTGCGATTTAGCCTCGCTTTACAGGCTACCCGACGGTAAAAAGACGGCGGAAATACTGTTTAACGCCGCAAAATATACCAATACTCCCGTAAGGCCTAAAAAAGAGACGCTTTTTGAGATATACGGAAACGAGCTTAAAAGCAGCGCTTCGAGAATAGAGCAGTTTAACAAATGCCCGTACAGCCACTTTATAAAATACGCCCTTTCTCCGCAAAAGAGAGAGGAGCTTGAGGAGGACGCTCTTAACAGGGGAACTTATGTTCACGAGCTTTTGGACGGCGTTTCAAAGGAGCTTTCTTTAAACGGAAAGGATTTTTCCGATGCGGAAGACGAGGAGCTTAAAAGAATAGTTGAAAAAAAGGCGGAGGAAATAGGAAGGGAACATAACGACGGCTATTTTCACTCTTCAAGGCTTGCAAAAAGAGTTGAAAAGCGCCTTAAGGACGAAGTGGATTTTGCGGCGAAGGCAATAAAAAAACAGCTTTCCGGAACGCATGCGCATACTGCGGGAACGGAGATTGTTTTCGGAAACAGAGGAGAGCTTAAAATAAATACCGACGGGGCGGATATAAACCTCACGGGAAAAATAGACAGAGTAGATATTGCGGTAAACGAAAAGGGAGAGCACTTTTTAAGAGTGGTGGATTATAAAACGGGAGACCGTGATTACAGCCTATCCGAGGTGTTTTACGGGGTAAGCATACAGCTTGTGGTGTATCTTATGGCGGCGCTTAAAATATACGAGGGGAGCATACCCGTCGGCGGCTTTTACTTTCATATAGATTTGCCCTTTTCAAAATATTCTTCGGAAGAGCGCTTTAAGGATATGAGAATGAAGGGCTTTATGCTTGACGATAAGGACGCAGTGCTGCTTTTTGACGCAACGGACGAAAAAGGCACGCTCATAAGCATGGATAAAAGCTTTAAAAGCAGAACCGGGCTTTACGAGAAGGCGGATATAGAGGTGCTTATGAATTACGTGCGCAGGCTTATAGCCTCGTCCGTTAAAGAGATATTCTCGGGAAAAATAGATATTTCGCCTACTGAAATCTCAGGCAGGCTTTATTGCGAGATGTGCGATTATTACCCCATATGCAGATTTGACGAAGGTTATTCGGGAAACACGATAAGGCGGTTAAATGCGGTTGACGGAATTGACAGGCTGACGGAGGAAAAATAATGGGCTTTACGGAAAAACAAAAGAGAGCTGTCGAGCTAAGAAATAAGGATATTTTAATTTCCGCCGCGGCGGGCTCGGGAAAAACCACCGTTCTTGCAAGCAGGGTGGAAAGCCTTATTTCCGAGGGAGCGGATATAAGAAAAATGCTTATCTGCACATATACGCGAATGGCGGCGGGGGAGCTTAGAGGAAGAATTTATTCAAGGCTGTGCGACGCCGCCGCGAAAAATTCCGACCCCCGGCTTATGCGCCAGGCGGAGCTTACGGGAAGCGCCATGATAGGCACAATACATTCTTTTTGCACGCAGGTTATAAGCGATAATTTTCTGCAGGCGGGACTTAAGGCGGATTGGAAAACGGCTGCGGGTGCTCTTTCAAAAAAGCTTAAAGAGGAGGCGCTTAACCGGGCTCTTTTTTCGCTTTACGACGAGGAGAACGAAGATATAATATGGCTTTCCGAAAGATACGGAAAAAGAGACGATAAGCCGCTTATGGAGGCGGCGATAGGCATATACGAGCTTTCCCGCTCGCTTCCCGAGGGAATTGAATGGCTTTTGGAGGAAAAAAGGACCGAAAAGCTTTACGGGTACGCAGACGAATATATAAAAGAGCGGCTTAACATAATGGAAGAGACGTCGTACGGCTGCAAAGCGCTCGTTACAAAATACGAGGAGCTTTCGGCTCTTTATTCGGGATGCGAAAAATTATGCGAGTCCATAAAAAATCTTAAGCGGACTTATAATGAAAAAGGAATTAGAGAGCTTTACGCTTTACTTAAGGAGTTTAAGGTTCCGCCGAGGAGGGGCGCAAAATCAAAGGAGCTTTCGGCGGTTTACGGCGAATATACCGATATTATAAAGACGAAGTGCGTTCCCGAGCTTATTGAGCTTTCGGAGCTTTTGTGCAATGAAGATAAAGGAGCGCTTTTAAAAGAAAAGGAATATATAAAGAGACTTTCGGGCGCAATGTACGTCTATTTAAAGCGCTTTTGCGAAATATACACGGCTTTAAAGGAGCAAAGAGGGGTGCTTGATTTTGACGACCTTATACACACCGCCTATAGGCTCCTTCTGGACGACGAAATAGCGGAAGTATATAAAAACAAGTACGATTACGTTTTTGTTGACGAATATCAGGATACAAACAGCATACAGGACGCGCTTATTGAAAGGGTATGCAAAAAGGGCTCGAGGTTTATCGTTGGCGACGTAAAACAGTCCATATACAGCTTCAGGCTTGCAGATCCGCAGGTTTTCAAAGAAAAAGCCGGAAAAATAAAAGAAAACGGCGGAGAAGTCGTATATATGAACGACAATTTCAGAAGCGCCCCGGAAATACTAAGCGAAGTTAACCGCGTTATGGGAAAGCTCATGACAAAAGAGCTGGGGGGAGTCGATTATACCGGCGGAGAGGTGCTTAACGCAAAAAGAGAAGACCTTAAGGGAAACGTCAGATATATTACGGCGGTAAAGGACGGCTCTTTGCCTGCGGCGGTTTTCGAGGCAAAGGTTATTGCGGAAGAAATAAAAAGGCTCGTTAAAGAGGAGAATTTTTCTTACGGGGATTTTGCCGTGCTTCTAAGAAAGAAGAAGAGGGGAAACGTTATTTGTGAGGAGTTAAGGCGCGCGGGGATTCCCGCAAATTTTCAGGACAACGTCTCGGAGCCGCCGGAAACGGAGCTATTTATATCGTATATTAAGCTTATCGACAGCGAAGCGGACGAAATTCCGCTTATCTCTGTAATGAGGTCCTTTTGCGAAGGCTTTACGGAGGAAGACCTTGCCGAAATACGCGCAAACAACAAGGGCGTCAGCTTTATGGAAGCTTTAAAAAGCTATGATAAAGAACCGCTTAAGGGAAGAATAGAGCGCTTTTTTGTTAAGCTTGACCGCTTAAGGCTGCTTGCCGGCGCTCTTCCTGCGGATGAGTTTTTGATACGCTTAAAGGAAGAGACGGGGCTATATAAGCTTCTGCCCGCGCTTCCCGGCGGAGAAGAACGCGCTCAGATGTTTTCAAGGTTTTTTGACACGGCGCTTTCTTATGCCTCCGGGTCAAGCTTAAGCGAGCTTTTAAAAACGCTTTTGCGCTTAAAGGAGGAAACGGGTTTTTATTGCGAAACGGGAGGAGAGCTTCCGGACGGAGCGGTTAAAATAATGACGATACACGCTTCAAAGGGCTTGCAGTTTCCCGTGGTGTTTTTATCAGAGCTTGATAATATGCTGAATCGCAGCGATTCAAACGAAACCATTCTTAAAAGCGCGGCTTACGGCGTTGCTTCCGATATTTTTGACGTGCAAGAGCTTACGAGAAAAAAGAGCGTCTGCGGTGTGCTCTTAAAGGACATATTGAGGAAAAATGCGCTTTCGGAAGAGCTTAGGGTGCTCTATGTAGCCATGACGAGGGCGGAAAAAAAGCTGATATTCACCTCCGAAAGGGCGGAGGGCGCAAAAACAAAATACGTCTGTCCGAGGTATGCTTTAAGCTATGAAAAGATAATAATGCCATTTTTTGAGGAGATAAACGAAAATAGAAGAGTAAGCCCGCAGCCCTTAAGCGAAAGGCTGCCTTTAAACGACGTCGTTTTACAAGAAAAAGGGGAAGAGGAGTTTAACATCATTATTCCCGACGTGAAAAAGGTGCCCGTTAAAATGGGCGTAAGCTCGCTTCTTGACGATTATGACGTTAAAAAGCAGGCAAGCGTATTTGAGAAAAAATATGACGAGGAGCAGACCTCGGGGGCGGATTTCGGAACGCTTATTCACGGCTTTCTGCAGCATTACGATTATAAAGAGAAGCGAAGCGTAAGCCAAACCGCAAGGCTTCTTTTAGAGGGCGGCTTTTTAACGAAAGAAGAGTGCGAAAGAGTAATGAGCTTTTCCGAAAAGCTTGAAAGGTTTTTATCTTCAAATACTGCAAAAAGAATAGCCCGCTCGCCTGAGATTTATAAGGAGCTGCCCTTCTGTCTGGCGGTTAAAGCGCAAGAGATGGGCTATGATTCCGAGGATATCGTCGTAATTCAGGGTATAATGGACGTCGTTATAAAAGAGGACGACGGTTATGTGATAATAGATTACAAGACGAACACTAAGGGAACGACCGAGGAGCTTTGCGATCATTATAAAAAGCAGATGGATTATTACAGGCGTGCGCTTGAGAAAATAAAGAAATGCAGGGTGAAAGAATGCGTGCTTTGCTTTTTGGCGAGAGGCGAGGAAGTTTCGCTTAAATGAGATGTAAAATTTTTTTAAAAGACGGCGGCGCTGCTTTATTGTATAGGTGCGGTATGCTATAATGACAAAATGAGCGTTTTAAAATTATAAGGAGAAAAATTATGAAGACACTGTTTTATGTTTCCCCTTCCGGCGAGGGACATAGAAACCTTGCGGTTGACGAATGGCTTTTGGATACCCTCGGTAAAGACGACATGGCGCTTTATTTCTATATAAATAAAAATGCCGTTATTATAGGAAAAAACCAAAATC